>JARUKZ010000009.1 GCA_029688955.1 Chitinispirillales bacterium ANBcel5
GTTACTTTAAATTACTATCTGAGCAATTGATGATACCAGCTTTTTTTTACTATGGGCGAAAAAATCAGTGTTAAGCAGCGTATTGGACCGCAAAATGGTAGGATTGTACGGGGTAAAAGCGGTCGGGGGTGCCATCCGTCTACAGGAAAAGGGAAAGCCCGGGGTAGAAGAAAGCCCCGGGCAGAAGAAAGCCTGGGCTAATATAAGAAAACCTTTCAGGTTATTATAGAGACATTCACAAGGTTTGGGTTAAGGCAGAGAGAATTGCGGTGTGATCAAATCATTAAAATCATGGCATTTACATCCTGTCCAAACAAATCATTCGGAACTTCGATATAATACCCCAAAGGGGTTATTTATATTAGCCCCGGGTTTCCTACCCGGGGCGGTTTCTAACCGGGGCGTTTGGTATTCCCGGGGCGATCTTGTATCTTCTAAGGCAAAAAGGTTTTTGGGACACCTGACCAATCTGTGATTCCCTTCCTCCCGCGATAATAGCCCAAGGGTCCCCCCAAACGGATCCCTTCACGCTTTCGCCATTGACGCCCGGGGGTGACCCAATCTATCGCCTTTAGCCCCATAAAAATCCTGCTATCTATTTCCTATCAATGATGCACCGTTAGATAGTCGTCCTTACAGGACATGTTCCTCCGTGAAGATCGAAAAAGAGAGTGTGTGTGTCAAAAAAACAGGGTGACCCAATCCATTGCCTTTAGCCCCATGAAACTCTTTCCTATGATCATTAATTAGTAATTTTGGTATCGCCTTTAGCCCCATAAGTAGCCTTCCTATTATCAACACAAATCAGGGATTCAAAAGATGCGCACTTTAAGAGACTAAGAATCAATATAAGCATAGCCAGAGAGGCAGAGTGTAAGAGGGGTAGAGAAGTAGAGGGAAAGAGGGGGAAAGAGGGGGAAAGAGGGGGAAAGAGGGGGAAAGAGGGGGAAAGAGGGGGAAAGAGGTAAAGCGGGTTTATCTACACTCCCGCCTTCCTCATCATATCACCCCTGTTGATACACCTACTCTTCTTCGTCACTGTCAAGAGGAATGATTGTATATTCCTCTGTTTCTATGTTTTCATAGACTTCATCTAACTCTTCTTTAGGTTCACCCCAACTATGTGAGTCTTCCACTTTTCCTTCATATTCCAAAAATTCGATAACCGGCTGGAGCTTGTGTCCATTAATTTCTATGTGCTGGCCATATGATACTCCATCCTGTTCAACTTCGGTAATCTTTGCATTGTCCGGAAGGTCATAGACGGCGGTAACGGTGATAACTGCTTTCATTTTTACACTCCTGTGTTTTTTGTAGAAGAAGTAATTGTTAAGTAATCTAAGTTAATTATAGTATAATCAGATGAAGGTCAAGAGCTGCTGTACTGTGAGTAACTGAACCGCATGAAATATAGTCTACTCCTGTTTGGGCAATAGCAAAAGCGGTGTCAATAGAGATATTTCCGCTCGCTTCCAGTTCTACAGATTTTTGTTCTGTGTTTCGTTTGTTTACGCAATATTTCATTGTATCAATACTCATATTATCAAGCATTATTCTGTTTGGTTTCATATCCAGTGCAATACAGAAATCCTCTACCGACTGAACTTCTATCTCAATTTTCAGCTCTGTGTATTTTTCTCTGTACCGGAACGCTTTAACCAGCGCTTCTTTTACACTACCGGCTTTTTTGATATGAGTATCTTTAATGAGAATCATGTCATAAAGCCCGAAACGATGGTTGAAGCCTCCGCCATCCACAACTGCTTGCTTCTCAAAAAAACGCAAACCCGGCAGAGTTTTACGGGTATCAAGAAGTTTGGTGTTGGTTTTAGAGAGTTTTTCTACGATTGATGAAACAGCTGTTGCGATGCCGCTTAAATGTTGCAGAAAATTCAAAATGGTTCTTTCACCCGCAAGAATTTGTTTAACTGGACCATGCAGTCTGCATATTTCTGTTCCGGGTTTAAGTATATCGCCATCTTGGGAAATCATCTCTACTTTCACATCCCCCCCGCAGGCATCAAAAACAGGAGCGATTAAGTATGAACCAGACAATATGCCTGACCCCTTACTCTTTATAAGTGCATCCCCACGATCGCCATCATTAAAAATCGCGTTACTCGTAACATCACCACTATCGCCTAAATCTTCATTAAGAGCTGTTTTGACAGCGGATTGTATCAGCTTCTCTTTAAATTGTTCCATCATAACCCTGTGAATTTTTAAAACTACTGTCTGTTTAAAAACGCATAAGTGGGATTAAAGCTTATGAGTTATGCCAATCTGTACTTCAAACACAGAATTGGTGTCGCCAAACTTTTGCAGATCACTGCTTTGATCACTAAAATAAAACTTAGCAGCCGCAGTTAGAAGACAATTAAAAAAAAGAGGCAGGGTTGTGATCTCAAATCCACTTTCAAAGCTTAGAGAACTAAAGAACGAACCATTTGGTGGATACAGTGCCCCGTTTGCTTGAGTAACATAGATTATGCCATTGCTTATAAATGGTAAAAAGGTCTCATCGAAAGTGAAAGAAAGGTCAAACGAGAAGTTTTTTGTTTCCTCCTGGGTGGTATCGATTACATTAAAGGAGTTTTCAGTTTTGTAATCACGCTTAAAATATGCCTGAAACGATGTACCCGGGGTGGGGTTAATCCTGAAATCAAGGAAAAACCCCTGGGTGTTCCTCTCTTCTGATAGAATCGAGTTTGGGGTTTGCAGTGACAAGGAATTACCCGAATCGGCGCTTTGAAACATAGTTCTCTGTCTCATGTAACTTCTTCCAAACTGCTCTGTTACAAACTGGCCAGACTCAGTAATAATACCAGCTGCTGCATGTATCCGGTTAAGATTGAGGAAAAAAGAGGGCACCTTCACTATAAAACCTTCATAAGATCCCAAAAGATGACCATACTCAACAGTTGTACCAAATGCAAAGTTATAATCGGAAAACAATTCCCCCTCAAACCCGACACCCACTATATGTACAGACGGTTCATTGAGATCATCTGTCGCAGTGAGTTGAGAGGTGTTATAAGTTTGGTTTTCTTCAGATGGTTCACTGCTTTGATTCAGGTCAAAATAGTACCCAAACCCAAAATTATAAACCGAAGGTTTCAATGAAAGATGCACCGCTCCAACCTCAGGGGCCAATACGTTTTGGAGAAATGTAGTTAAGAATAGATCAGGATTTCTTCTATGCTGAATGACTAATCCTGCATCCCTGAAGAGCGAATTGTAGTTATTGCTGTTAAAGTTTCTTACGATAAAGCCGCTTGATACTGTCAGGTCCGAAAAAGAGCCCAGTTGAATAGAAGTGTTTTTTGAGCTGAAAGTAATATGATCGACCATATCTATGATACCTTCCATAGATGTTGGACCGAATATAAACTGCCCTTGTGCATTTTTCAGCATCCCGATTCGGATACCTGTATAGAAATTTGAAAAACTGTGGTGGGCTGTTAAAAAAACCGATGGGCTTACAGCACCATCTCCCGCTCTAACAGCAGTTTTTACTCCAAACGAAGTAGTGCGCTTTGGGGGAGTGTTTTCTATGGAACTCCAAAATGAATGATTGCCATACTTTTCTTTGAGTATGCTGCCCCAGATAGAATTAATACTGAAGATATAGTTATCCATCCCTTCATCAACATAGGGCTCAAGTTTTTTCTCCGCTGCTCTTCGTTCTCTGGGGGCTTGATCATCGGTTGGATCTATTCCTGCGGCTTCAACCAAAGAGGAGATATACTGTTCTCCAAAAAAATGCTCAAGAACAGTGAGGTGTCTTGTTGTCATATAAAGAGGTGCTGTAGGCTCGCGGTTTTGGAGAACCATTGAGGTAAAACCACGTTGAAGTATAACTGTTCTTTGCTGAGCGATGTTTCTTATGGTTGCTCTTCCCTCTAATACCTGAATTCCGGTTTCTCCGGCCTGTGATTCCGTAAGGGTTGATAGAGCTCCATCCTCTATTTCGCTTACTGCGTTAGCGGTATAAACTCTTATTAATGCATCAGAGTTGGTTCTGGTGAAAACACCACCTTCGAAAACTGTAATATTGATTTCACTGATCTCTTGCTGATTATCTACATTCAAAAGAGCTTTTGAGTTTGAGCCCAGAATAGCCATATCAAGTTCATTAAATCTGATCGTTAATCTCGTTTGAAACAATGATTCAACCAGATCATTATCACCCAATCGATCTCCTGCTCTTAAAGTTTCCCAGGCACCTCTTTGATTTCGCTGAACCCGGGCAGTCCCTTCCAGAGAAGTGATTTCAAAGTCTGCTTGTGAATAAGCTGGTAGCACTAAACTTAGAAACAACAGTACGCAGCACCACTGTTTTATCTTGGGGCTAAATTTGGATGGAGTAGTGTATGTTGCTTTGCTCTTCCACCGATGGTGAGAAAAGATGTGGCACAAAAAGCAAATTTTATAATCCACCAATTCTTTTAAGGCTAGGTGTTTCATCAAAGACCAGTCAGTATGTCAGTTTGGTGCAAAAAAACGCTAAATAGTATTATAGATAGTATTCTATTAGAGCATAATTGTAAAGAACATTATACTCAGCAGGCTGAATCTTTTTGGGTACTTTTTTTTGAATGATGGATACTAAGTGATGTTTAAAAACAGCTCGCTCACTGATTGATTGAAATGAAGACGGTTAATTGTAGCGGCAAAGCGTGAGGCCAGTGAGTGAATTTTTATGAAACTTAACTCTTTTACAGGCTCAATCTGCGGTATGGTATCGGTGGTATGCAGCTCAAAAAGCCCATACTTTTGGTGCGCTTCAATGAGTTTTTCCAGGTATTGAGGTTGAATTTTGTTATGGCTTATGGCTCCATATATTTTTTTGATTCCATAGGTATCATGCAGAGATTTAACGGTATTAATCAGTGATGATCCGGTAACGGTTTCATCATCCAGAATAATTGCAACCTGTTTATCCGAAATATCTCCTATAATACCGATAAGGCTGGTTTTTTCTTTGCCCGGGCGGTATTTGTTAGCTATTGCGTAGGGGATGTTCATAGCATCTGAGAAGTGGATAGTAAATTTAGTCCCTCCTGCATCGGTTGATACAGCTACCGTATCGGTTGAATGCTTAAACTCGGAAAACAGTTCCACAAAGAGGTCAAGTCCGCTAAGGGCGATGAGCATCATCTCCGGTTCGTAAAAACCATACAGAGAGAGTGTATGGGGGTGGTAGGTCAGACATGCATCAGCACCAGAAGTTTTAAGTTGATCGACAAAAAGGCTTGCAAGTGTTGCCTCTCTTGCCATAAAGCTTGGTTTGTCCTGCCGTGAATAGGGGTTGTATGGAATTACTACGGTGATAGTGCGTGCACGGTGAGCCCGAAGGGTTCGTATTGCCTGTAAAAGCTGCTGCACGTTCTCATTGACGCTGTTGGCGGAGGTGTTATCGTGAATGCATTGAAAAACAAATGCATTGGCACCGGCCACGTGTTTATGTAGTCTGGGACATGTTTCTGTATCTTTAAATACTGTTGTAAGCGGCTGGTTTGAGGTGCCTATAAGCGGTATCTCTTCAAACTCATTACCGTTTTTTTTGAGCATCGATTCATATTCTGTTTTCACTGATTGTGCTAAGTGTATGCCATTGTTGCAGGCCACAAACAGAAGCCAGCCGTTTGGACCAGAAATGAGTTGTTCTTTTGCAGCTTTGAAGACATGAGAATTGATGAAAAAAGTATGATCATTACTCGTATTCATGCTCTTCTCCCTTAAGCTTAAACTGGCTGGGTTATTCTTCTACTTAAGCTCAAAAGTTCCACACCACCATTCATTTTCCTTTAATTCACCTGCAAGCTTGAAGCCATAATCAGAAGCAATAGAGATAATCTCTGTACGTTCAGAGAAAAGAAGGCCTGACCAGATAAGGTGACCGCCTTTTTTAATAATGCTACGTATATCTTTAATAAGAGGCACAGATTCAATATAGAGCATATTCATCGTTACTATGTCAAATTGAGGTATTTTACACAGTGCGTCTATAGTGGCTACTAAAAAATTTATCATTCCTAAACTTTGATTTACCCTTTTGTTTTCAGAAAGGTTTTCTCTGCAGGTTTTATCAATTTCAACTCCCAGGGTAAAAGCACTACCGCAAATATCTGCAAAAAAGCACAGCACACCTGACCCGGTTCCTATATCGAGTAACCGTTTGCCATCAATTAATTCTTTATTGTTAATGATTGCTTCAGAGGCAAGCTTGGTGCTCTCATGATGTCCTGTGCCAAAGGCCATTTTAGGCTCAATTTTAACCCAGGCTGATCGGTTTTTAACCGGCGGTTCAAGCCAGGCCGGGGAGACCCAGAACCCGGGTGCGACTTCAACGGGCTTTAGTGACTCGCGCCACTTCGCATTCCAGTCCTGGTCCTCGATGTAGCCAATTTCACAATCAGAAACAAAATAGGAGTCTTTGAGAAAAAGCAGTGTCTTCTCTGCTAAGCTTTTGTGAGTAAAATACAGTTTGAGCTTACTGAGCTCATCTGTAAGCTCCTCTTCCATTGTTCCTGTGGTTTCATGATCGTATGCAATGGCAGTGATGATATCGATATCCTCTTTTTTTACGCTGCAGGTAAGACAAAAACTTGGCATTCTTTAATTCCTAAGATGGTTGTTGAGAAATCGTGAACTGTTTTCCAGTTTGATCTTTAAATGTACTTTTTGCCCCAAAAATCGCAATTCCAAAATACTTAAGGTGATAAGGACAAAAAAAAGGGGAGGAGGGTAAAAAAAAGGATGAGCTGAATGTATCACTCAACTCATCCCTCAATGGGTACACTACTGAGAGAGAAATCTATTCGATAGTAAAATTAATGGTTTCGAGTACATCACTCTCACCATGAATAATCTCTACATGCCATGAGCCTGTTTCTTCTTCAGATATTTGTTTTGCGCTGAATGTACGCCAGCTTGGGGAATTAACACCAAGTGTTACTGCAGACTGAAGCTCATCGTTAAAATACCAATTGTGTGTTATCTTTGTTGAGTCTACTGCTCCCTCAATATGGCTAAAGCAGTACAGTCTTCCAATGTCAGATGAGAATTGATCCCCTGCACCTTCAGGTTCTCTATTTTCGATTGATGGAGCAACAGCAACACGACTCACCTTGATTTGATTGTCAGCAGGTGAACTGGCGGCTGTAGCCGGTGCTGCTTCCTGCGCTTCATCTGTGCTTGTCTCGGCAGCCGGGGCTGTTTCCTGTTCAGCTTCCTTTTCTGATGCCACGGCAACAGCTTCTTCGGTTTGTGCCTCTGCTTCTGCTGCTGCTTCACTCTCCTGTTGTTCGGCATAGGTCAGCATGGATGTGAAAAGAAGAACCGCGATTACATGACGGGCTTTCATAAAAGCCTCCTCCCTTGTAAGTGAATACTTGATAGCGATAAATAGTTGCTTACCTTTATATTAATAAAACGACAAGGTGGTAATCAAGTCCGATTTGAAAAAAGTGTTGATTTTGATTGCACGATTTGAGTAATCTTATCATTGCTATAATTTACAATTGATCTGGTATTGCTGTTTTTGGGTAGGGTTGCGGAGAAGAGGCATGGAGATGATTTTTATCCAATTTAATAAATTTTTTGACATAAATATTGTACATGTATTATCTTACATAGCTTATACCTTGAAATATTTTGATAAAAAGGATGTATCCGGGAATGATCATTGCCATAGACGGTCCGGCTGGTTCGGGGAAAAGTTCTACTGCCAGGGCTGTTGCCAGTAAGCTTGGGATTACCTTTTTAGATACCGGCGCTATGTACAGAGCAATTACCCTAAAGGCTCTGAGAGAAAATATAGCTCATGATGATGATGAGAAACTGGCTGATCTTGTGAAGAATACTAAACTACGCTTTTCTGAAACAGGTTCAAAAACATTGGTTCTTATGGATGATGAGGATGTAACTGAGCCCATAAGAGGGGAAGCGGTTACCAGTCATGTTTCAGATTATTGTGCCAGGGATGTGGTACGGGAATCGCTTGTTGAACAACAGCGCCAAATCAGCTCAGGAAGAAGTGTTGTTGCCGAGGGAAGAGATATCGGTACCGCTGTGTTTCCAGATGCGCAAATAAAGATTTTTATGTGTGCATCGGTTAAAGAGAGGGCACTTAGACGTAAACGTGACTTCGACAAATTGGGTATAGAGAAGAGTGTGGATGAACTGATAAAAGAGATTGAGATCAGAGATTTAAAGGACTCCACACGTAAAAATAGTCCTCTGTGTAAGGCTGAGGATGCGATAGAGTTGGATACCACGGGTATGACTCTGGAAGAGCAGATAGATTTTATTGTAAAAAAGGCATCCGCATTTCTCGGTACTGAGACTCGGAATTCCTGAAATAGTGTATTTTTTAAACCTTAACCAAAATGTACAGGGAGTCAGAACAAATGACTGATTCTGAAAAGAAGCCTTATGTAGGTGTTGATGCTTCAGGTAATGAAGTTGACCTTTCGGATTTTGAAGAAAGTTACTACAAACCCGGTCAAATTGATGAAATACTCAAAGACTACGACAAGTCACTCGAAGGTATTGAAGAGGGACAGGTTGTGCGGGGTAAAATTTTGCGTATCAATGATAAGGAAGTTATCGTTGACGTAAACTTTAAGTCGGAAGGTATCATTCCAATTTCCGAATTCAAAAATTATCAGGAATTCAAACCGGGTGATGAAATAGATGTTTTTCTCGAGCAGGTTGAGGATAGCGAGGGACAAATTATTCTCTCAAAATCACGTGCAGACTTTCTCAGGGTCTGGGACAGCATTTACAATGCTTATGAAGAGCAGGAAACTGTTGAAGGAAGACTTGTTAGAAGAATCAAAGGTGGAGTGGTCGTTGACCTGTTTGGTGTCGATGCCTTCTTACCCGGATCACAAATAGATCTCAGACAAATCCCCGATATGGATGCCATTATCGGTGAAACTTTCAAATTCCGCGTTATTAAAGTAAATAAAGCAAGAAGAAACATCGTGGTTTCACGCAGAGTTATTCTGGAAGAAAATCGTTATGCAATGCGTGAAAAAATACTTGCAGAGCTTGAGAAAAATCAGGTTCGCGAAGGAACCGTTAAAAATATCACCGACTTTGGTGCCTTTATCGACCTTGGTGGTGTAGATGGACTGCTTCACATTACCGATATGTCATGGGGAAGAGTTAATCATCCTTCAGAAATCGTAGCTCTGGGTGATAAACTCAATGTAAAAGTCCTCGATTACAACGAAAATAAAGAACGTATCTCACTGGGACTCAAGCAGCTTACTGAACATCCATGGAAGGGAATTGAGGAAAAATTCCCCGAAGGATCAAAAGTGCGCGGTAAAATCGTTTCTATTACCGATTACGGTGCTTTTATGGAACTTGAAAAAGGAATCGAAGGATTAATTCATATCTCTGAGATGTCCTGGACTCAGCACATTAAACATCCTTCCAAAATTGTTGGAATCGGTGATATTGTGGAAGCAGTTGTACTTAAAATTGACAAAGACAGCCAGAAAATCTCTCTTGGATTCAAGCAGCTCGAACCGGATCCATGGGAAAATGTACCATCAGAATTCCCTGTCGGTACTATTGTAAGTGGAAAGGTACGAAACATCGCCGCCTTTGGAGCTTTCATTGAACTGAAAGAGGGCGTAGACGGACTGATTCACATCTCTGATATGTCCTGGACCAAGAAAATCAACCACCCTGGTGAAGTACTGAAAAAAGGCGATACCGTAGAGGTGAAGGTGCTTGATATCGATCAGGATAAAAGAAGAATTTCCCTTGGGGTTAAACAGCTTACAGAGGATCCCTGGACAGAACTTGCTCAGGAATTTACTGTAGGAACAGAGATTGAAGAGTGTGAAATCGCAAGAATTCTTGATAGGGGAGTGATTGTAAACATTGCACCCGATGTTGAAGGATTTATACCTCTCAATCAGCTTGGTCAGGAAGTTAACCATCCATCAGCAATATTTAAAGTGGGCGATAAGATTCCTGGAAAAGTAGTTGAGTTTGATCTTGAAGGACGTAAAATTGTCCTCAGTGTCAATGAGTATTTTAAAGAAAAAGACTCCTCGTTGTTGGAACAGCACAAGGCAGCATTTCCTGTGTCTGAGGAACAACAACAGGCAGCTAAACCTGAAGCACCAGAAGCTACTGCTGAAGAATCCGCAGAGGAGAAATCTGAAGAAGGTAGTGAAGGTAAAGAAGAATAAAGGCAGCTCTAACTCGCTGTACTTCATACAGGAACGGGTGGTTCAAACGAATCATCCGTTCCTTTTTTCAAAGCACCTTTTCCATTGAACTGCTACCTTCAGGTTATTAAGTGTACCATTAATGGGGAGATACCTACCTGGGATTAATGCCGTAACCTACCATATGTTTGTTTAGGCAAACACACCAATTCATCATCCCCCTAATAAACATACGCTATATCAAATTTACCGGCACTAACCATATAATACTTCGTTAAGAATTTTGGCTTAGAATGGGCTTTCCTACCTTACGCTCTCTGCCGTAGCCCCGGGTGCCGGCGCAAAAAAGGAATCCAAGCGCTGAAGGCGCGGCATATTCTTGTGGTATTTGGTGTTGCAGGAATAATAATATCACAACCCTTTTTTTAATTTTTACTTCACAATGTTAAGTAAATTGGACTCTGTTTTTTCATTTCTAAGTCACTTAGGAGCTTCATTAGAACCCTTTTTTTGATTGCTAAGTCACTTAGAAGCCTCATTAGAACCCTTTTTTTCATTTCTAAGTCACTTAGGAGCTTCATTAGAACCCTTTTTTTCATTTCTAAGTCACTTAGGAGCCAAAATTAGAACCCTTTTTTTGATTGCTAAGTCGCTTAGGAGCCAAAATTAGAACCCTTTTTTCATTTCTAAGTCACTTAGAAGCCTCGTTAGAACCCTTTTTTTCATTTCTAAGTCGCTTAGGAGCCTCATTAGAACCCTTTTTTTTATTTCTAAGTCACTTAGGAGCCAAAATCAGAACCCTTTTTTTGATTGCTAAGTCGCTTTTAAGACCAGTTGAACAGTCTTTTGATCAAAATGTTGCTAATTAAGGTAATTTTTTGTTGCTTGGGAAAGAATTTTAGAAAAGGGATGCAGAGATCTTTTTTACTCCCATATCTTGAATCTATTCCCCGTGATCCTATTCCTCAACGCTCTTCTTCCCAGGCATCTTCTGTCCTGCGGAAAAATCGCGCGTTGCTCCTAAGCTGACGCTCTCTAATATTTTTCATATTTCTTGAATTTAATTTATATACCCGTATCCTTGTTGGTTGCTGGTAATTTTTAACCCGTTCTCATCAACGATTTTTTTCCCTGTTAGCGGATGATCATTGATTAAATTACCAACGAATTCCCAGCGATTATTTGAATTTTTTACAGTACGAGTAGAAAAGGTGCTTCCAGCCTTATACCATACAAGAATCGAGTAAACTCTAATAACAACACTGTCATATATTGATAATGCGACATTGTATTCTAAAGCACCATTTTTATGTTTGGTACGAGTATTCTTTGAGACATTATACCAAAACTGTCTTGTTGCATCATAGAGGTCAATTTCACTTAAGGATGTTGAATAGGTGCGATTAAGGAAAAATGTCATGTACTTTTCGTTTATTTCATTAATGCATACAGGAATAGAACCGTGTAATCGTTCGATTTCTCGTATAGTTAATCTGCCGTTTTCAATTCCATGACCCCTGACTACATTTGTAAGGTTGTCAATACCTATTGTATCTATAATTGCAGCTTCAACTTCAAAGGCTGATTTTTCAGATTCCAAGCCGTATCGTAATATTTCAATTACAGGTTCTTTGCCTTTTAATCGAATTTCTTTGATTTTTTGATTCTTTGCAGATTCTTTTGAAGTTGTGTTCAGATGATAAAATGCACGATTATTTCCGGAAGCTTTTCCTACATAGAAAATTACATCATTAAAAGGATCTATCAATGCATACACGTAATAGCCTAAAGCATTCTGAACCTTTTTATCAAATCTGTTCATTTAAATAAAACCTCAAAATATTCGCTTAAACTTTCATCTTTCTTTTTCTGCTCTCTCAGCCAGCCATGACGGCTGGCTTCTGCTGTTATGTGAAGCAGTGCCACTGTTTTTATATTTTTTTAGTTACAACAAATGCTAAGGGTATTTTACCTTTTATTATCTTAAATTCGATTATTTTGTATTTATTAGATTCTGTAAAATTTTCAAATTCACTTATAGACCATTTTTGATAAGCTTTAAAACCTACTATTGACATTAAACTTGATATGAATCTAGTAATAAGGTTTTCACCATGGCAATATGTTGGTGCAATCAATATACCATTAGGTTTTAGTACCTTATATACAGATGACAATGCTCTTTCTGGGTTAATCATAATATGTAAAACATTTGATGCTATAACAATATCAAATGACTCTTCCATATAATCTAACTCATATGCATCTTGTACTTCAAATTTTATATTTTTAATTTTTGTTTTATTTAATTTTTCATTTGCTACATTTACCATCTCAGGAGATATATCACAACCATATACTTTATTTGCTTTTTCAGCTATCTCTAAAGTAATAATTCCTGTACCCGATGCTATTTCTAAAACATCTTTAGATGAATCAATGTATTCGAGAATATATCCTATTAGCAGATTATATGTCGGTTTAATTTTTTGTATTAATGAATCATATTTCTTTGCATAATTGTCCCAAAAATTCTTCTCTTTATTTTGTCTATCTTTACTCATATAACACCCCCCCTTAGTGGCATTGAATATAAAATTTAAGGATTCTTTGTGAAATGCACCAAAAGCACCATCTTTGGCACCATCCGCGGACCAATTTACAAAGAATCATGTTGAACAGAGCCGCTGTTTACGTGCATTTCGTGTTCAACATCTTATCATCTTCCCCTCAACGAACAGAAGCTTAAATCACCAAACTGTGAACTATAATCAAAGTTCCCCATTCCCCCCAATTTCTTGTTTTTTCGTGCATTTCGTGTTCAACATCTTATCATCTTCCCATCAACGAACAGAACCTTAACCAACAAACTGTGATCTCTAATCAAAGCTCCCCTTTTTCCCCAATTTCTTGTTTTTTTTCGTGCCTTTCGTGGTTAACATCCCATCTTATTCCCAAAGAACAGAAGCTCAAACCACAAAACTGTGATCTCTAATCAAAGCACCAGTATTTAGCCATCAGCAATTCAAAAAAGCTTATCGAGGGCAAGAGCTGACAGTCCAGCAAGCATTTCAAATTTTAGTAGTTTTGAAGTTTTAGCAGCTCTACGGGTAAGTTTGTTTCCAAACAGGTTCAAAAACCATGTCCCGTGTAGTGGTAGAACAAAGAGTGAGCATACAATCACATAGATAAGCCCAAAATCACCCAGAGCAAATGGCACAAAGAGCAAAGTCAGGTAGAGCGCAGAAGTAATGACCAGAATCTTTTTAAGGGTGTTTAAGGAAAGAACTGCTGATGTTTTATGGCCCGCAGCTTTGTCGCCTTTAAAATCCTGTACATCTTTGACTATTTCGCGGCTAAAATTTAATAAGAAAGCCAGCAACGCAGGAATTAAAAGCTTCTCCCATCCTGAGTCTGGCAATGTCCCAAAAAGCAGAGCATAAGCGACCAACGTGGCTACTAAAAAATTACCGGCAAGGGGTGTTTTTTTTAAATAGAAGGCATACAGACTGAGGATTAGCAGTGGAACTAAAGTGGCTCCACTGTGAAATGAGGAGACCAAAAGCGCCGATACCAGAGCAATAACAACCAAAATAAGCGCATAAATACTGGCTGCTGATTTTGTGATGAGCCCTCTGGGCAGGGGACGATGTGGGTGATTAATACAATCAGAGGAGATATCATGGATATCATTAATTACATTCCCAAACCCTGTAGCAGACATTGCAGCTATCATCAAGAGAGCTGTGCCGGGGAAGTGAAGGTTCATCGAAAGCCAAATGCCAAGAAAAACTGCAAGACCAGTCATAACTACATTGGCTAAACGAATTAACTGCAAATAGGGGAGTAGCTTATTCATAAATTATATTTAATTAAATTTTTATACTGCCATTCAATATACAAATCGCTTTAATGCTGAAGCAAAAAGCTTTTTTCATTTTTGAGGGAGGGCCTGATTGGGAAAAATAATACTTAAACATAAGTGGCTTATAATGGTTGTGGTTGCTGCTGTGGGTTTCTTTTTGGACTGGTACACAAAACACCTGGCAGAATCGAAGCTGACGATGGGAGTGCCGGTATCTGTGATAGGTGAGTATTTTCAATTTTTACTGGTCTATAACAGAGGGGCTTTATTTGGCTTCAATCCCGCTAACTGGATCTCCTGGTTTCCAACAACGTCGTTTTTTCTCGGTTTCTCCGTTATTGCCGTCATTTTCCTCCTCTTTTATTACCGATCGTTGGCTAAACATGAAATTATTCTTCACTGGGGTTTGGTAATGATTTTACCCGGTGCCCTTGGGAATATGTTTGACAGGATTATTCATCCCCAAAAGGGTGTTATCGATTTTTTAAAGGTTGGGATATCACAGGATGTTTACTGGCCAATCTTCAATCTGGCAGATGTGTATCTGACCATTGGAATCGGATTAATACTACTCAGTTATTTTAAAGAGAGAAGCGAAACAGTTCCAAACCATAGGGAAGTAAGCGCTACTTCCAACAGTGCTGAAGAGAAAAAGGTTGAAACTAAGGAAAGTTCTAACTGATGTCCGATAATGAGGTGTTAAGCTATACCGTTGAATCACAAAAAGTTGGTGAGAGAATCGACTTTTTTCTCTGCAATGAAATAAAA
The DNA here is from genome assembly GCA_029688955.1 of Chitinispirillales bacterium ANBcel5. Classification (NCBI taxonomy): domain Bacteria; kingdom Pseudomonadati; phylum Fibrobacterota; class Chitinispirillia; order Chitinispirillales; family Chitinispirillaceae; genus Cellulosispirillum; species Cellulosispirillum alkaliphilum. Next base: position 14,833 of record JARUKZ010000009.1, read on the forward strand.
CGCTTCTCAAGATCATCGATTCAGAAGTTAATTGCTGTAGGAAAAGTAACGGTAAATGACAGAGTGGTTTCAAAAAGTACCAAACTTACTAAAGATGACACCATTCGGGTTGAGCTTGAAGACACCCTGTTTAAAGGGGATACAAGGCCTGAGCCACAGGATATACCTCTTGAGGTGCTCTATGAAGATCAGCACATCATAGCGGTCAATAAGCCTGCTGGTCTGGTTGTACATCCCGGTAATGGTAATCCAGATCAAACGCTGGTAAATGCACTTCTTTTTAAAACAGAAGAGTTATCGGGTGGATCATCGGCAGAGCGGCCCGGTATTGTTCACCGGCTCGATAAGGACACAAGTGGGGTTATTCTGGTTGCGCGTAACGATGAAGCGCATTTGGAACTGGCCAGGATATTTCTTGAAAGAAAGATAGAGAAAATTTACAACGGTTTTTGTATAGGAACACCACCCGTTACAGATGGCAGTATCGATCTACCCATTGCGCGAAGCAGGCGTGATCCGTTAAAACGATCTGTGCACATGGGGGGTAAACAGTCGCTTACCGAATACCATGTCCATAAATCCAGATGTGGTATCTCCTTTATGCGCTTTAAGCTTCATACAGGCAGAACTCATCAGATACGTGTGCACTGCAGTCATAGCGGATTTCCCATTTTGGGTGATACGCTATACGGTGGTGGAAGAGAGCGGCTTTTAAGAATTGCACCGATGGAACGAGCTGCAGCGTTTGCCGTGTTTAAAACATTTTCCAGACAAGCCCTTCATGCCAGATCTCTTCGCTTCATTCACCCTTTCAGTAAAAAGACAATTGAGATCAAAGCACCCTATCCTTGTGACTTTTTAACGGCTATGGAGTTATTTGAGGTCGAATCAGGCTCAAGATAATCCACTCATTGTATTTAGCAGGGGTATAATTATGGCGACACTAAAGCTCCCCAAAGCTCCCTCAGTGCTCTTTTTCTTCGGTCTTGCAGGGGCGGGAAAGAGCTTTGTAGGGGATGTGGCAGCACGAGCTACAGGCAGGTTTCTTTACCATGCAGATGATGACCTTACAGATGAAATGAAAAAAGCCTTAACCGAAAAAAGGCGTTTCACAGATGGAATGAGAGATGAATACTTTACCATAATAGCCAAACGAATAAGTGAACTTCAGAAAACCTACAAGACTCTTATTGTAACACAGGGAGCATATAAACGAAGAAATCGCCGCTTTCTTTCATCCATAATTGAAGACATGGAGATGGTATGGGTTGATGCTGATGAAAAATTGATTCTAAGCAGACTGCAAGCCCGAAGCGGTATCCTGAGCGCAGAGAGTTTTTTGACCCTGAAAAAAGATTTTGAACCCCCGTTTGACACCAAAAAAGTAATTATAAACAATAGTACAGAAAAAGAGATACTGGCTCAGCTAAAGCGCTATTACGGAGATTCTTGAGTGGGTTTCCGATAACAGAAAAAGGGGTTTTAGTAGCCTTTTACTGTTAAAGATGTTTTTTCTGTACTGTGCTCTTACCAAAGCAATCCGTTTTTTTAAAAAAAACCATTTCTTCCCCTGTATCTTAATTATTTTACTTTGAATTGCCGGTTTCCAGAAAGTACCTCTCTGACTCGTTTCAAAAAGGGGGCAAACTTATGCCTGCGACATTAAGCGCCAATAAAACACAATATCTTTTTCTTTGCGGAGATCTGGAAGAAGATACCTTCAGGGTTATCAGTTTTAATGGTACTGATAAGATTTCTACCCCGTACCATTTTACGGTGATATTAAAATCATTAAGAGACGATATCGAGGCTGAGGATCTAATAAACAGAAAATCTTCTCTCTATTTACTTCACCAATATGACTCCTACTCTTATTCGGGAGTAGTTTTTGAGTTTGAATACCTTGGCACAGAAGGCAACGAGAGCATTTATAAGGTGGTGATGGTACCCAGGCTTAAGTTGATAGAGATGAATAGTCAAACCAGAGTATTTCTAAATATGAGTGTACCTGAGATTATTCAGAAGGTACTGGATGATGCAGCGCTTACCGATTACTATGAATTAACTACCAATGACTCTTATCCACAGAGAGAATCAGTTTTGCAGTATCAGGAATCGGATCTCAATTTCATTAGCAGGCTCATGGAAGAGGTTGGGATTTTTTACTTTTTTTCTGAAGATCCACATGACATGCAGGATCCCTGCACCGTAAAAGGCGAAAAACTGGTGATTACGGACACTTCTTCATCCTTTAGCAGCATTCCGGGAGATCCTGAAATAATTTTCAGGACACAATCGGGGCAACTGGAGAGTAGTGGTTCAGAAACTTTGGAGTCGGTAAATAAGTTGGTGTGTAAGAAAAGAGCTGTTCAAAGGGCAGTGATGGTGAAGAATTACAATTATCGCACACCTGAAATTAATCTTTCTGCTCACAAGAAAATTGATAGAGGTATTGCAGGTACTGTCTATAACTATGGAACAGAATTTTCGGATATTGATGGAGCAGAACAGGCTGCCGGAGTTGTTGCGGACAGAATCGTTTCCAACAGTGCCGATGTTTCCGGTGAAAGCACCAGTGCCAGATTCAGAGCAGGGTTACGATTCGATTTAGAACAACATAAACGCCAGAAGTGTAATGATAACTATCTTATCTACTCTGTGTTTCATACCGGAGGTCACAACACCTTTGGTACAGGCGCACTCAGGCCTACATACGCCAATAAATTTACTGCTGTTTCATCTGAGTTGGTTGAAAACTTCAGACCCAAAACAAATGCCCATATTCCCAAAGTGTCTGGTGTTATAAGCGCAATGGTGGAAACAAACGGCTCGCAGTATGCGAGTCTTGATGAGATGGGGCGCTATAAGGTGCGAATGCCTTTTGATGTAAGTGGTACCCCAAATTCAGAGGCTTCAAAACCAGTTCGTCTTGCTCAGCCCTATAGTGGTGCCAACTACGGGATCCACTTTCCTTCCCATGAGGGAACTGAACTCATTATGGCATGTATTGACGGCAACCCTAACAGGCCTGTTGCTCTGGGTACTGTTCCCAATGCCAACAATGTCTCTCCTGTTTCAAGCAACAACTGTATGGAAAACATTATCCGTACAGCTGGTAAAAACGAAATCCTGTTGGATGATACAGAGGAGAAACAGAAGATAAAGATCAAAACGGCAGCTCTGAACTCGGCGGTCCTTGATGATGAAAACCGACAGCTCTTTTTGCAAACAACAGATGGAAATAAAGTACATCTTGATGATGAAAACGAGTGCGCGTCATGGAACGCGGGGAAAAATAATATCTCAATGAGTTACAAAAGCGGCGAAGAGGGAATAGTAATTACTACCGCAAATGGTAATATAATTAGATCTGATGATGAAAATAAGTGCATTACTATTCAAACAAGTGCTGGTCATTGCATACAGCTTGATGATGATGCCGGGACTATTGTACTTGCTGATTCAAAGGGAAAAAACAGTGTTACTCTTGATGGTTCGGATGGCCTGATTCTCGACTCCAAAGGAGAGATCACTATCAAAGCCATGAAAGATATAAACATTGAAGGACAAAACATCAATTTATCATCTACTCCTGGCGAAATTAATGTCAAAGCAACACAGGATCTGTCACTTGAAGGTTTGAAGCTTAATCAAAAGGCAACTACCGATGTTGCCATTGAGGGAATGAATACCAGTATTAAAGCGAATATGAATGCTTCAATGGAAGGCAATCTGGGGGCAGAAGTCAAATCAGGCGTGCAAACTAAAATCAGCGGTACAATGACCGAAGTCAGTGGAGATGCTATAAATACCCTGAAGGGTGGTATGGTGATGATTAATTAACTACTGTAGCTTCTATAGGCTACAGTACTCTCTTTACCGTGATATGAGCTCAGTGACAAACTTTGCCGAATCTAAGCTTATGAATCGCATTACAAACCATGCTATTATTAAAATTGAAGTAAGAGCGCTTCCAAAGACCCACAGTGGTAAAATGCCGGTTTTCTGAACACCTTTTTTCTTCTTAGCAACAGACATACGTATTGCATGCGGTGAAAGAGAATCAATTCTGTTTTTATCCAGCTTGATAAGTGTTCTGGCAAGATCTCTGATTTTCTCCTCTCGCTCCTCTGCATTGCCTATCTTGTATTTGCCTTCAAAACCAAGAGAGAGGCAAAGGTAAAAGACTTCAAGGGCATCCAGATTTTTGGCTGGTTCCTGAAGAAGCAGGTCTAATTTCTCATAGAATTCTTTTCCTGCAATATTGTCGCCGTAGATTTCAAGCTGCATAGGATTAACGATCCACACATCTCTGGCTTCACCGGGTACCGATAAAACAGTTTCATCCAGCAGTGCTATCAGTGCATATTTTACTGCTTCTGTTGTTTGTTGCGCAATTCCGATGGCAGAACAGTTTTTTTCAAATTGAGTGATAAAATAGAAAATGAGCTTTCTAAGAGCTTTGGTTTCACCCAAATCTTCAGCATCGCGCATCTTTATTACAATTAAAAACAGATCTGTACAGAGAGTGCTGAGACTTTCGCGCCTGAATCCTCCTTTGGATAGATTCAGGTCCATGGTCTGAGATATTATTGTTTTGGTAAATGATTTTGTAGCCAGAATCAGCCTCCGTTTGTCAGGAGTTTAACGCCAGAAGTTCAAGTTTTAAATTAGGGTAATCATTTGGAAAATACAAGGCAAGAGAACCGGTAGCCTTTATTCCATCCCATAGTACATGTTTTTGGTTAACTGAAAAATAGATAAAACCCGGTTTGGAAGAAAGATCTGCCGGAGGATTTGAAGCATACATAATAGGTAAACCGGGCATAGCAGATTGAATAAGTGTATCGAGCTGGTTACGAGGGCTAATTTTAATTCGGGAAAGACAGCCTACAACCAGCTCCTTTTGGGGCAGATCTGCCTGAACACCTAAATAAAAACTTGCAACATCAAAGAGCTTCTGGTCATTGATTGTGGCAAGGTAGGTAGCAGGGCTAATTTCTGAAAGTGGTATTACTGAGCATCCGGCCTCTATATCAGCTCCCAATATATTGCGAACTACCGTTTCAAGTTGCACAAAGGACATTGATAGTGATGAGTGTTGATATGGGGGCAGCGAAGCGATACTGGTGTCTGCTGAAAAGGTGCATAACGCTCCGCTAAACTGAAGTAATACTAAGTAAAGGTCATAAGGGTGAACATTGGGGTTGTTAAACAGATGATTTAAAACAGGTGTATAGGTATTAATTGTTTGAAGAAGAGCCATTGGAGTCATTTCTGTAGAAGCAAACTCTGCAAAGCCTCCCTTTTGCTGTTTTCTGCCCTGAGAGAGATTGCTGCTTTTCGCGAGAAGCATCTCAAGCATTGACCTAAGTTGAGAACAGAGCGTTCCTGAAGCTGAGATATGGAGTATGGGAGGGATAAAACTTTTATCTACTATTACCTGCCCGTTTGCAGTCCTGATCAGTCTTGCAATGGGCATAGAGGTAAAGTTGTCTCTGGATTCGTTCGCAAACAAAATGGTGAAATTGGTTTGGGCTGTTTCTATATCTTTTTTTTGCTGCCCGAACACTTCATCGGTAAGCGATTGATTTCTGCTCTTGTATCTGGCTGCTGTTACTGAAACATTTGGCTCTGTTACAGTAGCCCTTCCGGGAATAGCAAGGGGTAGTGCAAGGTAAACATCCAGTGACATCTGTTCATGGGAGAAAAAGTCTTCAAAGCTTCGGGTTTGAGGCAGGGAATCGCTGTCCGGGATAGAAAAATAGGTCCCATCGGGCATTACACCTTTTGCGGTGTTTAGTGAAAAAGTGTTGTTGGCCAGGGCATCCATATTGATGTCGTACTGCAAAAAACCAAAATAGAATTGGTTATATGCAGAAAATCGGGACTGCATGGATGAAAGCAGAAACCGTTCACTCTGCTGAAAGTGCTGAGGCTGTAAAAATAGTCCTTCTTTCCATACTACTTTGTCGTTAGTGAACATAATTTTAGTTCTCCCCTGACCAAATAAACGGTTTTGATTTCTCAGTCTTTTGGATTAATGAAATATTTGATATGTTATAACAAGAAATCATATTATTATATTGCGGATAAATTATATTGTGCATAACCCTTTTTGGATGCAAGCGCCTTTATCATAATATAGTTTATCGCTAAAGAGATGTACATAATGGATATGCATCTAAGGTACTGTAAATTAATTTAGACCCAAAGTATGTCTCTTTTACAACAATAATGGAAGATGATATGAAAAAAAACTATCCATTTAAAATATTTAGTATAGTAGTTCTCTTCTTTGGTGTTGTTTGGGCAAACGAGGGTACTCTTTCTGTTATAACAGATCCACCGGGAGTGGAGATATGGGTGGGGGAGAACTTTATAGGTAATTCGCCTGTTAATGAAAGAAGGTTGCCTGCTGGAAGATACAATGTGCGAATTGTGGATCCTGTGCAGAGAATCAGCCATTCTGAGCAGGTCGTAATTGAAGCCAATAGAAGTGTAATGCTTGAAAAAAATCTTGCTCGTCGCTACGGTAAGCTTGAGGTGAACAGTGAACCAAAGGGAGCAGAGGTTTTTTTAACGGTACCACTTGGTACAACACCTGTATCAAATGACTTTATTATTCCCGGTCAGTACCTTGTTGAAATCAGGTATCCAGACCAGGAGTGCTCATTTTCAACAAAAAATGTAGTCGTTCGTGAAGGACAATCTGCTTTTATCACTGACACGCTGAAGTTGGTGGTGGAGGAGATTGAGGAGGAGCCCCAAAAACTATTTACCCCTAAAGCATGGGCCCGTATTGGGCTTGGAGTTGGTGCGTTGGCTGGAATGGGATGGGCAATCTATGAAAACGGACTGGCCAGAAAGTTTCGATCGGAATTCAGGGATAATAGAGCATCTTCTGCAGAGGTACGCAGGAATATTGGAATTATTACCGGCTCTGTATGTGTGTTGGCATTTGAGATTATTGCATTCTTTTAATTAGGTAGGAACAGGTTATGGAAAATAAAAGCGGCAATTCCCATGAAGAGCAAAATCTGGATAAAACCATAGATGAAAATATGAGTGAGGAACTGCTCCAGCAGAAAAACACTCAAGATGGAGTAGTGAAAAAAAAGGTAACCGGTTCAGTTAACCCATACACCCAAATCTCTAAAACATCAACTCCACTTTCAGGCCCCATGCCGCCTTCTGACCTTCCCGATGGCTCAGAGCCTTTGCCTCTGGGAAGCGGCGTTATCGCTAATATGCTCGGTGAAGGTGGAATGGCAAGAGTGTATAAAATCTGGAATGAGCAGCTGGAAGTATTTAGAGCTGTAAAAGTCTTTCTCTCAACCGGGCAACCTGAGTCAAGAAAACGATTTGAAACTGAAATTAAAATTTCAGCCAAATTACACCATCCAAACATTATAGAAACCTATTCTGTTGGTGAGTGGAATGAGTTACCCTACATAGAAATGGAACTGGTTGAAGGCGTTTCTCTTGAGGATTTTATCGAGCAATACGGAAAATTACCACTTAAGGTATGTGTTGCAATTGGTATTCAGGTTTCAAAAGCTCTTAATTATGCTCACAATCAGGAGTTTCTGTTGTATGGTAAAACCTACAAAGGAATTATTCACAGGGATCTTAAACCTGCCAACATAATGCTCAGTAACACAGGCATTGTAAAGATGCTTGACTTTGGTATCGCACGTCCAACAGAGGTTGGATTACATACTGTTGCCGGAAATATAGTAGGGACTCTTCCATACTTATCTCCGGAGCAACTTGATGACAAAAATATTGACCAAAGAAGTGATATTTATTCTCTTGGTACCATTCTTTATGAATCTCTTACCGGAGAAAAAACATTTCCACAAGATACCGTCACTTCTCTTATGAAAATGAAAGTAATCAATCAATACAGAAAGTTTGATTCTTTTACCATTAAATCAAACCCTCAGTTAGAAAAAGTTATAGAGAAGTGTTTAAGTCAGAGTAAAACACAAAGGTATACAACTGCTAATGAGCTTGAAGCTGCTCTTAGTGCTGTATACAGAAAATTAACCTCAGAGCCTCCCGAAGATATACTTAATAGATTTGCGAATAATCCTGATGAGTTTGCTGATTCCAATAAAAAAGCAGGAAAAAAGATCGCATTTCCAAAACTACCTAAAATCTCATCGAAAAAAAGTGAGCTTACTAATTATCTATATATTATCGGTTCATCTGTTTTGGGCACTGTCGTACTGATTGTTGCGCTTCTGTTTTTATTTAGATCCGATTCAACAGAGGAAACTGATCTGGCAGCAGCTTCTGACACGGTTGCAGCAGTTCCTACTTTTGACCCTCTTTATCATCCGGATCCACAGGATGATAAAGAGGGTGACTCAGAACAAGATGCCACTGAAGAACCTGGTGGGAGACCTGAGCCATCATCTCCAAGGGGTGCAGAACCTTCGACACCCGAGCCTACACCAACCAGGCCATCAACACCAACACCACCACCGCCTTCACCTCCACCTCCACCAAGAGTATCGCCTTTGGATCAGCTGAAGGAAAAATATAATAATGATGATCTTGTGGCCGTAGGAATTGCTGCAGCTCAGTCATATCAGTTTCAAGACGCGATTAAAGCACTTGAGGCAGTAAATGAAAATAATCCCGGGTTTCAAAATGGGCAGATTTATCTTGCCATGGCTTACGTTGAAACAAATCAATTGGCAAAAGCCTCTGCTGTGCTAAATAGAGTAACCAGCAGAGATGGATTTGTTGCCTTGCTAAGAGGGCGGGTTGCTTACAACCAGGGAAAAGATAGAGAGGCCATTTCTATATTGGGACAGGCTCTTACCAGCCCCAGTTCTATAATCGGCGCAAGAGAGATCCGAAGTGATGCACTATATTATACAGCTTTGGCCCGGGAAAGAATTCACAAAAACAATCCTTCCGGTGAATCAAGGCGCAATGCTATGGCTGCATGGAATAGCGTAAAACAATTTTACCCTTCAGACCATGCGAGATTTAGAACTGCTAATGAAAGATTATCTGGCTTATAAAGAAGTACCAGGGGTTTAATTAGAGTGAAGATAGGCAGGTAGACGAATGTGGCAAACACGATCTGTTCAGGGAAGTGGTCCATCAGCAAAACCTATACTCTCAGTTCTTGCCAAGAAAACCTACTCAATAGAGCATAATACTGTTGCGCAGGTTTCTGAAGATCAGATTGAAATGGTTGATACTGACACCTTTGAAGATCCTCAAAATCCTTCCTATTCTGAAGTTTTAGCCGAGTCGGATCTTCAGGCGTTTAAACCATCAACCGATTTCATAGTTATAGGAAACGCTCATGCTCCGGGTTCAAAGCAGGCATATCATCTTGACTGCCAGATAATCGCCGGGCCTTATAATAAAACGATTCGTGTGTTTGGAGACAGAAAACTTCAATACCGTCCTCTCAGAGGACTTTCCTTTTCAGATCCGGAGCCTTTCAGTGAAATAGCGTTGGGGTATAAAAATGCCTATGGGGGTGTTACCTGTTCTAAAGATGGTACACCATTTGTGTTTTATCCTAACCCTATCGGCAATGGCTTTACGCTTAAAGGTGCACTTGAAGATGCTTCTGAGCTTAAGGTACCAAATCAGGAGAATCCGGAGTATCCGCTTGTTGCAGATGATATGATTTTGGGGAAATTTTCACAGTGGAAAGAACTTCCTTTACCGGCCTCACTAGGTTGGACAAGGAGAAATTTTTATCCCAGATACACCTTCTGTGGTGTTTTTCCAGAGCATCTTGAAGGCGCGATGGAAAATTTAGAGAATATGAAAAAAAAGAATCCGCAGATGCGTAGTATGAAAATACCATCTATGGATTTTCGTTTTTACCAGGGAGCATCAGAAGGGTTGTGGGGTAAGCGTCTGGTAGGAAATGAACAAATACAATTAAAAAATTTGGACCCAAAGTTTCCACTATTTAAAACAGCATTACCTGGTGAAACTCCCTGTATATCACTTGATGTAGGGAATGGTGCCAAAGAATTAAAACCATACCTTGATACAGTTGTTGTAGATAAGCCTAAAAATCTGGTTACTCTTTTATGGCGTGGCACCGAAACATTCGAGTGTTTAGAGGATTTGATGGAAATAGAAACACTTAAGTATACTGCACAATAAGGTTCTGTTTTTAATTGAAACCGAAATGTTCGCGGTTTTCATCAATTATCATAAGCGCAATTATACTTGGAATGTATTCATTTGTCTCATCGGCTAAAATCCCCAGCCTGTAAATGTACCAGAAATCTCTGTTTCTCATCGGGTCATCAATTTGGCGCAGTGCACCTATAATTCTGTTTTCACCTGCATTATACGCTGCCATGGCAAGCATCAAAGAACCTCTGCCTCCACCAAATATGCTTATAAGGTCTTTTAGGTACTCCGCAGCAGCATATGTTGCCTTTTTGGGATCTGTACGATCGTCTATTATGTTGTCAACTCTAAGGCCGTACCTTCTACCTGTGTGGGCCATAAACTGCCAAAGCCCCTTTGCTCCTGCATGGGACAGGGCGGTGGGATTAAAACCACTCTCAAGCATCGAAATATACGCAAGTTCCATTGGAACTTTTTTCTCGGTGAAAATTCTCTCAATCATAGGCCAGTAATTTTCTTTTCTTTGCAGAAATCTTCCTGTAGTAGGTTTTAATGGCCCGGAAAAGTTATCGAGATGGAATCTTACGCGTTCAATCATGTTGGGGGGGATAAGATAGTCTGATTCACCAAATCTTGAGAGTATGCTATTGATGAACATTTCAACGGTATCCTGGAAAAACTGTTCAAGATCTTCCTGTCTTAAAATAGTTTTTACAGAATTAAATTGGTTTTTTGTTGTTTCTAACTCGTTGATTAGTGTGGAAATTTCTTCAACATCTGCTCCGCTTTGTCTTGCTTCTGCAATTTTACTCTCATAGTGATCTAACTGCTTATCCAGCTCTACTGCTTTATTAACTTGAGATTTATAGTGCAGAATCTGACTTACAAAATATCCTGATACGGAAATGAATAAAAATATTATTATTCCTATTATAATGAAAAAACTCTTCCGTGACTTGCGATGGGCACTGTAGGCGGTGTGTAGAAAATGAGTCTGAGTTTGGTTAAGATTTCCCTTTTGGATTATCTTTTCGACTCTCTCATTTTTTTTCATCAATTTATTCATCTCATCAGGAGTAATGTTTTTTGAGATTATTTTTTTTTCATACTCCATAGTAAGAGAGGCGCTATCGGTGTTATTATGCAAGGGAGTATGGGTGCCCTTATTAGAAAAAAGGTCCTCCGATTCTTTCTCTTTTACCTCCAAACCAGTGTTTTGGGTATGAAATTGTTCTGTATCTTCAGTGTTTGATACATCCTCAATACTTTTATTAGTGCTGGTTGTTGGTAATTCTTCTTCAGAAACTATAAGTTTTAGACGAGGCCCCTTTTCACCGAAACCAACCACATCTCCTTCAGACAGATCTTGCTGTTCCACACGTTTTTCGTTTACGTATACTCCGTTTGTACTGGACATATCCTGAATAGAGATAGTGTCCGGGAACTTATAGAGTATTGCATGATGGCTTGAAACGATACGTTCGTTTGGATTGATGCAGATATTATTGTCACGGCTTCGACCAACACTTAAGGCGCCATCAGACAATAGGTACCTTTTGCCGATATCTGTTCCGCGAGTAACTTCAAGATAGTAGTAGGGCATAATTCTTTTTTAATCCTTTTTAGTGAAAATACACTATTGCATTACAATACACCACAATAAAAGCACCACTGTGATGATCAAATGATCAGTGATGGCGGCTTACGGAAACTAAATTACAAAAAGCATAAAAGTTTTAAGAAATATATGGCATTACGCATCTGTCCAAATTATTTTATTAAACACCTAAATTGTTTATTATATTGTTTATATATATATTAAATTCATCTAAATAAAATGACATCACGCAAGAGGTTATAAAAGGAGAGTGTGTTATCCCATCAGATCATCTTACAACCCTACTGACCCTCTTTGATGGGGGAAGTTCTTTTGGAGAAAACATAAACTACGATCCAGATTTCGATATAGTAAAAGCTGAGGTCGGAAAGCTTGGTAATATCGATTATGAACTACTGGAAGAAAAATCGTTATCGCTTTTAAGAGAAAAATCCAAAGACATCCGCCTTTTTTCTTTTCTTGGATTGTGTTATCTAAAACGTGAACAATGGGAACAATTCTGTGATGTTTTCGAAGCACTGGCGCAGTTAATTGAAAAAGATTTTGCTGCCCTGCATCCTTTGCGCCCCAGAGCTAAACAGCTTGCCTTAAAATGGATAAGTGAAGATCGTTTTATGGATGTGGTTGAGATCTCTAAGCCACCGGAAAATGCCCATGACGACATAAAGCGTTTAGTGAAATCTCTTACGGCTTTAAAGCAAATACTTGAAAAAGAGTACCCCAACGGGGCTCCGTTTCCCTTAAAACTATTTAATTGTGCTCAGAAGTGGGAAAAGACGACTGAGCCTAAAGAAGAGAAACCAGCGGAGCAATCTCCACCCCCTGCGACTTCTTCTTCAACTGCTGCCGGTGCGCAACCATCACCTCAGAGTTCCGCACCTGCAACATCTTCTGCTTCGGTGCCTGCAACAGATCAATTTCAAGCTCCTAAAGACGCACTTGATGCTGTTCGTAAAAGCGCTATGTTCTTAATAGAAAAAGAACCAAAGTCATCGGCTGGTTATCGCTTGATTCGTGCGGCAAGATGGGGTATCGATAAAGCACCACCACATGAGGGTGGGCAAACAAGGCTTGATCCTCTGCCACCTCAAAGACGTACTTTTATACACTCCCTGCTTGGTAAAGGTGATTTTAAAGTTGCGCTCGATACAGTCGAGAAGACATTTAGTTCCGGCCCTACCCATTTTTGGCTTGATTTGCAAAGGATTGCGTATACTGCTGCATCCCAGCTTGGAAGCGAGTATTCAGCTGTAAGTAATGCAATACTCACCGAAACAGCACTTTTTATACAAAAAGTGCCTGATATAAAGGACCTGAGTTACTCTGATGGAACTCCGTTTTGTGATCCGGCTACCTTAGATTGGTTGAATGGGGATGTTGCAGAACTTTTTTCTTTTCAAAGTGGCACATCCGCAGCATCTGGCAGCAATGATCAGGTTGCTGAGGAACGTAAGGAAGTGAACGGGCTTGCATCATCAGGTAAAATTGAAGATGCTTTAGATTACTTAATGAGTAAAATCGCGGAGAATAATTGTCCAAGAGATAATTTTAGGCGCAGACTTGCAGTTTCTTCAGTTATGATCAATGCTAAGCGGGTTGATGTAGCATTGCATATTCTGGAGCATCTTAACGATTTGATAGATAAACATTCTCTGGATGTATGGGAACCATCGCTTGCAGTTGAAGCATTAAATCTTCTATTGAGATCCTATGCATTAGCGGCAGTAAATAAACAGGGAAACGCTGCTGGCAGATTGATGGAGAAAAGAGAGTTAATAATGAAAAAATTAAGTTATATAGACCCGAAGGCAGCATATAAACAAAAATAGTAAACCAAGTTTACGGAAAGGGCGTATGCAATGGCTGGTAGTTTTCAAAATGAAATTCCTCCTGCACGAATTAATCTAAAGCTCGATGTGGGTAAAGGTGATGCCAAAAAGAAGATGGAGCTTCCTCTTAAAATGATGGTTATGGGTGATTTTAGTATGAAGCCCAAGGATGACAGAGTTGTTGATCGGGAAAAAATCGGAATCAACAAAAATAATTTTGAGCAGGTAATGGAGGGGATGGATCTGTCGCTTAAATATAATGTTGATGACAAGCTGAGCGGACAGGAAGGTAGGAGTCTACCGGTAGATTTGAAGATTAAGACTATGAAATCTTTTGGTCCCGAAAACATTGCAAAAAGTATTCCTTCAATAAGCAGACTTTTGGCTGCCAGAAATCTTGTCAAAGATCTCAAATCAAACTTGTTGGATAACAGAGAGTTTAGAAAGAGACTGGAGCAGGTATTGAAAGATTCTGAAGCTTCTAAAGCGCTTATGGAACAGTTAAAATCTATTGTTCCAGACAAAGAAGAAGAAAAGGAATCTGAAAGCTAAACAAATGCTTTGGTGTATTGGTTGAAAAAATTTGAGAAATTGACTACAACAGGAGCTTTCTTATGGCAGAAGAAACAAAAGAAGTAAATGACAATGCAGCAGTTGATGAAAACAGCTTAGACTATATATATCAGGCTATGGATCTTACTGTTCCGGAGGGGACAGTTGATGTAATGTCTTTTTCTGAAGCCACAGCTTTGGCTGAAAGTAAGACTAATGAAAGAATCGGTGCTGCACTGAACTTTTTTATCGAAAGTGTGGTTCAGAGTGGTAAAACAATAGAAAAAATCGATAAATATGTACTTGATGGAATTATTTCCGATATTGATGAGAAGATCTCTGATCAGCTTGATGAAGTGATGCATCATGAAGAGTTCCAGAAAATGGAGTCAGCCTGGAGAAGTTTAAAGTTTCTGGTAGATCGTACCGATTTTAGAAAAAATGTGAAGATCGATCTGCTTGATATGGGCAAAGATGAGTTGGTGGAAGATTTTGAAGATGCTGCAGAGGTGATTCAATCAGGACTTTATAAGCAGGTTTACACCGATGAATACGATACTCCCGGTGGTGAACCATATGGAGTAATGATTTCAAATTATGAGTTCAACAGTGGTCCCGAAGATGTGGGTTTCCTTCAGAATATTTCAAAAGTTGCAGCCGCTTGTCACTGTCCCTTTGTCGGCTCAGCTACACCTAAATTCTTTGGCAAGGACCAAATTCATGATTTGACAAAGATTGAGGATCTTCACACTTTCATGGACCGTTCAGAATTTATGCGTTGGAACGCCTTTAGAAAAACTGAAGATTCACGTTACGTGGGATTAACACTGCCAAAATTCGCGCTACGTTTACCATATGGTCCTGACACAATTCCTGTTAAAGAATTTAATTACACCGAAAAAATAACAGGCGAAGATCATAATAAATACCTCTGGGGTAATGCCTCATTTGCTTTTGCCGCAAATATGGTACGCTCTTTCATTGATAATGGGTGGTGCGTGCAGATACGTGGACCAGAATCAGGCGGAAAAGTCGAGGATCTTCCTGTTCACTTTTTTGATGTTGGTAAAGGTACCCAGATGAAGATCCCAACAGAAATTCTTATTCCGGAAACACGTGAATTTGAATTCGCGAACGAGGGATTTATTCCACTTTCATTCTATAAAAATCGCAATTACGCGTGTTTCTTTTCCGCTAATTCCGCTCAAAAACCTCAGGAGTACGATGATCCTATCGTGACAGCCAACATGAGGATAAACTCAAGGCTTCCTTATATATTTATGGTTTCACGTATTGCTCATTACCTTAAAGTAATACAGCGTGAAAATATTGGAACCACCAAAAGTCGTGCTGTTCTCCAGGATGAACTTAATAATTGGATTAAAGGCCTGGTAACGGAGATGCCAGATCCTGGACCGGATCTTATTGCATCGCATCCCCTCAAAGCGGCTGAAGTCAATGTAAATGAGGTACCTGATAATCCTGGATTCTTTACAGTATCATTATCTGTAATGCCTCATTTCCAGATAGAGGGGATTGATATTAATCTTTCACTTGTATCACAAATGCCTAAGAGTAAATGATGCTTTGCGAGAGGGTGTGCATTTATGAGCATCTTTTTTTTAACTTTAACTTACTTTTTTCCTTTTAATCGATGAAGGAGTTTGTATTATGCCTATTCCTGCTTATATGTGGATCAATGAAGGTAAGGTAAAAGGTGGATGTACTGTTGCTGGAAGAGAAAACAGTATTGAAGTCATTGAGTTTCATCATGAAGTGCGTATACCTACCGATCCTGACACTGGTGCACTCACTGGTACCAGAAAGCATGAGTCTTTTCAGGTGGTGAAAGCTTTCGATCAGGCATCGCCGCTATTGTATAAGGCGGTGTGTGAAGGGCTAACTTACGACAGCCTTAAATTAGACTGGTACAAAATTGATGATGAAGGTGCAGAAGTTTTGTATTTCACTCATCTGCTGGAAAGTGTGAAAGTATGTTCCGTTGAACCAATAATGCACAATGTTAAAGCAAAAGAATTTGAACGCTTCGTGCATATGGAAAAGGTTAGTTTTCGATATGGAAAAATAACCTGGGAATATCCAGATGGTGGATTCAAACATACCGATTCCTGGCTTGAAGGTAGATAAATAAAGGGTATAGTATGATGGGGCAGCTCTACTTAGAGTAGAGCTGTCCTTAGCTTTAACTGTGAGGTAGATTGTGAAGCAGGGGTTATTTGAGAGTTTGACCGGTGAGTTCCTGGATGGCACTCCTGTTGATGATGTTGCGCAAGGCCAAAAAATGACCAAGTCCATTATGGATCATCTTAGCAGACTTTTTAATACTCGCTGTGGAAGTATTCCCCATCTGCCTGATTATGGTTTACCAGACATTTCTGAAATGTATCGAAAAATGCCTGTGGGTACCCATACCTTACGCCAGGCTATCAGAAAGACGGTAGAAAAATATGAACCCAGGCTTAAAAACATTAGGGTTGAGCCGCAGCAGAGCAAAGATAAACATGCTCGAATCGTGTTTATCCTAAGTGCAAAAATGAAAAATAATGGGGCTCCGGTTAGGTTTCAAACCACCTTTTCCGCCAGTGCCCCCTCAAAAATCATTCCCTGGAAAAAGATGGATTAGTAATTAGAGATGATTGAAAAATATTATGAAGAAGAACTGAGATACCTGTATGAATCAGGAAGAGAGTTTGCAAATGCTCACCCTGACCGTGCCCACTATCTTAATATCGATTCCGTTGGCGACCGGGATCCGTATGTAGAACGACTATTTGAAGGCTTTGCGTTTCTGGCTGCCAGGATCAGGGAAAAGCTGGATGATACATTCCCTCAGATAACAGAAGGACTCAGTAATCTGCTTTGGCCTCAGTTTTTGCAAGTAATACCCTCTGTAACTATTCTTCAGTTTGGTGCACGCACCGGGATGCTTCAGGAAGCACGCACGATTCCTGCCCGATCAGAAGTTCTCTCTGGCCCCACAGGACCGGAATCTGTAACATGCAGGTTTACAACTACTAATCCTGTTGTGATTAATCCCATTGAACTTCGCACCTTTAGTAGGCATACTGACAATTTAAACAATGAAATCATGACGTTTGTGTTTGATACCAGCACCGATGTCGATTGGAATCACTACGATCTATCTACTATAAGGCTTTTCCTGCACGCTGAGTTACCTACTGCGCTAATGGTACACCGCGCCCTTACTAATAAGGTTAAAAAAGTGGAGATAGAATTCAGTACTGGTGAAAAATATAACCTGGATCCCAAATCTGCGATCACACCTGCTGGAATAAGTAAGGAGGAAACACTTTTACCTTCTGTTAAAAATGGATTTTGGGGACACAACCTTTTACGCGAGTATTTCGTATACCATGAAAAATTCTTATTTGTTGATATAAACGGTATAGATGAACTACCAGCTCCATCCCAAACCCCACCACAATTCACGGTCAGGGTTACTACAGGGGAAAAACTAAACGAAGATAATCCGGTTTATCCGGGCATATTCAAATTGCATTGTTGCCCGGCTTCAAACATATATATAAGCAATGTAGAGCCAATTTTAAAAGAAGGATTAAAATCTGAGTACCGTGTAATTGCAGATGCTTCCCATGCCAATTCGGTTCATGCACACAGTATTCGTTCTGTTACCGGAGTAGATAGAGTGACCGGTGAAAGGTTTTCTTATGAACCAATGTATACCTTTAAAAATATCGGCAACAACAGCAAAAAGACCTTCTCTACACGCTTTGTGCATACACCCTCGGGTAACCGTGAGATGAATATTGTTCTTGGGGGGCCTCAGTTAAAAGATGGGGATCTGAGCCAGGAGAGTCTTATTTTAGAGGCATGGTGCACAAACGGGCATATACCTAGGGAGCATATCAAAGAAGGTGAAATAACCAGTCCAGGGAAGGGATTTCCGCAGTTTGCACGAATCAGCAATATTACCCGACCTTCTCTTCCATTTATACCACCAGCAGATAAGGAGTTGTTATGGAATTTCCAGGCACATCTTGCTGCTACACAGGCAAGCATTGCTTCACCTGAGACACTTAAAAAATATTTGTCAATTTACGATTGGTCTGGGCAAGAGGGAAGAGCTAGAAGAATTCAGGCTATTGAAGATGTGGATACAGAACCTATGGAATTTATCTTTGGAGGAAGTGTTGTCAGAGGTGTTAGATTCAATGTTGGTTTACAGGAACAGGCGTTCAAAGATATTGGCGATCTACACCTCTTTGGCTTAATTCTTTCAAAATTTCTAAGTCATTACGTCACTATCAATTCATTTTGCGAATTAGTGTTCATTCTTAAACCGTCCGGTAAAACAATGGAATGGAATCAATTGAAGGGTAAAAAGTGTCTGCTTTAATTGAAAAACTTCAGAATAGAAGTCCTGATTTTGACTTTTATCAAGCAGTTGCTTTATTAGAGGAGTATTTTGATACGATAAATACTTCGGGAGAAAAGGCTGATATCCGGTGTGCTCTAAAATTTTCTGCTAATTCATCTATAGCTTTTCCCCATTGTGATATTGCTTCCATCAAAGTAGATAAGAGCACTGGTGTAGAGTTTTTTCTCTCCTTTATGGGACTTCTTGGTATAAGTTCGCCACTACCTCACTACTTTACCGAACACGGGGCCAAATTTTCTGAAGAATCAGATGCATTAACCGATTTTCTCAATATTTTTGACCATAGAATGTACACTCTCTTCTACAGAGCTTCCAAAAAGTATCGTACTGTACCAACCTGTACCAGAAATGACCAGCACCAACTCATAAACAGAATTGCTTCACTGGCAGGCTTAAACCTTTCAGGCAATGATGCTCCTGATGGTGAGATGCTTGCCTACTCCGGAGTATTTGCAGGCGCATGTAGAAATGCTGATTCTATGGCTGATATAATCAGCGGGTGTTTGGGTGGTGTAGAGGTTAGCGTTGAACAATGGGTTCCAAGGTGGGCTGTTGTTGGATTTGCCGGGAATTTGGGTTCTGATCTTATACTGGGGAAGGAATTAATGATAGGTGAGCGAATCTTTGACAGGTCCGGCAAATTCCGTATCATTATAAACATTAAAAACGACAAAGACTTCGAAACGTACTTTTCTGGCTCAGAAAAGATTAATAAAGTTGAACAAATTGTAAAACTTTTTTCACCCGAACCTATGGAGTATGACATAGAGGTCCGTTTTACGGCTGAAGAGTTAATACCTGTTGTACTTGGTTTTAACGAATCGATGCTCGGTATTAATGCTTCATGTGCAAATAGTTCTCAAACTGCAGGAGCTTATTCTGTTGTATTGCCTGGTAAATTCTGAAAATTTAAAGTAGGAGAGTGATTTATGGTGGTGAATGATATTCGGACACTGTTGGAGAAGTTAAACAGCTATTGTCAAAAAAAGTTTCAAAATTCTATAGGTATATGTGTAAGCAATACTAACTACGAATTGAACTGGGAACATCTTTTTTATTCCATACTGGAAGATGCAGATAACGATGTTGTAAATATTTTGAGGGCTAACGATGTCGATTCTTCACGTTTAAAAAAAGCATTAATTAATGAAATTGAGGGATTTAAAAAAGGTAATAGTGCCAGACCGACCTTTTCACCTACCATAATAGATCTTCTTGAACAGGCCTGGAATCAGGCGACCTTACGTTACAACAGCTCATCTATTCGCTCCGGTATGCTTTTCCTCGCGGCACTTGAGAAGATGAAACTCTCTTACTCAAACTATGCCGCTATGCTCAGGCATATCGATGAAGATCTTTTGAAAAAAGATTTGCTGACAATAACTGAAAAATCATGCGAAAGTGAAAGCTTTTCTGGAAAAGATAGTGATGATCCTGAAGATATTAGAAATGAACTTGAGAAGTATTGTAAAAATCTTACCGCAGAAGCTAAGGATGGAAAAATCGATCCAATTCTCGGCAGAGATTCCGAAATTTTTCAGGTCATTGATATATTAAGTCGAAGAAGAAAGAATAATCCAATATTGGTTGGAGAAGCCGGTGTAGGAAAAACAGCTGTTTTAGAGGGGCTTGCACAACAAATAGCTGGTGGGGATGTGCCGGTTTCTTTGAGAGACGTTGAAATCTGGGAGATCGATTTAGGATTACTACAAGCTGGAGCAAGTGTAAAAGGGGAATTTGAGAAACGACTAAAGAGTATAATAGACATCGCAAAAAAAAGTGCGGGAAGAATAATTCTTTTTATTGATGAAGCACATACATTAATTGGGGCAGGTGGAGCCGCGGGGATGGGAGATGCTGCTAATTTACTTAAACCAGCTTTGGCCAGAGGTGAGCTTCGCACATGTGCAGCTACAACCTGGCTTGAGTATCGAAAATATTTCGAAAAAGACCCGGCACTTACACGCAGATTTCAGGTAGTTAAGGTTGAAGAGCCAGATGAGGAAAAGTGTTGTGCTATGCTAAGAGGAATAGCGGAAAGTTATGAATCTCATCACGGAGTCCATATTACAGAAGAGGGGATCAGGGCTGCAGTTTCGCTTTCACAACGTTTTATCTCTGGGAGACAGTTACCCGATAAAGCTGTTGATGTGCTTGATACTGCTGCTACAAGGGTAAAAATGAGCCGTACAACATCTCCACCTCAGATAGAAAAACTTAAAAAAGATTTGGCAGATGCTCAAAGAGCACTTAAAACGTTACATAAAGATGTTTCCGCAGGAATTGAAGTTGATAAAAATAAGCTGGAGATGTATGAAAGTATAAAACAGGGCTGCACAGAAAAAATAGATAGCATAACAGACGTTTACAACGACCAGAAAGCGTGTGTTGAAGAGATTGTTTCTATACAGAAAAAATTGCTCGAACAAGGTGAAAACTGTGATTGTGCCGAGGAACTAAAAACCAAACTTAATGAGCTTAATAGAAAGTATAAAACTGAATCCGGAGAACAGAAGTTTGTCTACCCTCATGTCTCGGCTGATATATGTGCGCAGGTCATTGCTGATTGGACCGGTATACCTGTAGGCTCTATGTTAAAAGATGAAGCAAAGATACTGCTTGAGCTTAATGAAAAATTAAATAGCCGTGTAAAGGGACAGGAGTTTGCAATATCCGAAATTTCTTCCACGGTACGCTCAGCAAAGACTGGTATGACCAATCCTGATGCGCCACTTGGTGTTTTTCTTTGCACAGGCCCTTCAGGGGTAGGTAAAACGGAATGTGCAATGGCTCTTGCAGATATACTTTTCGGTGGAGAAAAGTTCTCAACAGTTATAAATATGTCTGAATATCAGGAGAAACATACTGTTTCTCAGTTAAAAGGTTCACCTCCCGGATACGTAGGATACGGAGAAGGAGGGGTGCTTACAGAAGCTGTCAGACAAAAGCCGTATTCTATAATAATTTTGGATGAGGTTGAAAAAGCCCACAGGGATGTGCTTAATATGTTTTACCAGGTCTTTGATAAAGGCATGATGAGAGATGGTGAAGGACGTGATATTAACTTCAGAAACACCGTCATAATTATGACATCGAATTTAGGCACTGATACGATTTTTCAGGCACAATCAGAAGGAATTAATGACTGTAAACAGATAATAGAGTATATACGTCCGGAGTTAACCCATCATTTTCAGCCTGCATTATTGGCCAGATGTAATGTGATTCCATTTTTGCCACTAACAGAGGATGTGCTCCGATCAGTTATTGGGATTAAACTGAGCAAAGTTGAAAATAGATTACAGCAAACTCACAATGCGCACTTTTGCTACAGTGATCAGGTCGTGGATGCAATCGCACAAAGATGCAGTGCTGCTCAGTCTGGTGCAAGGAACATTGATGTAGTAATTAACAGCTCTCTTCTCCCCGCTATTTCTTCACACCTACTCTCAAATGTTGGATTAGAGGACAACGAAACAGAGAAAGTGGTTGTGGTTGACGTAGATGATAGTGGAGATTTCACAATCAGTTTTGATCAAAACAAAGAGGTCAGCGAGCTAACAGGCGAGCTGGTCTGAAATAAGAGCATCTTTTTTGATTAAAAAAACAGAGAAGAACAGGAATGTTTTAATAAATGGGACTTTTTAAGAAGAAGAAGAGAAAAAAGAACAGAAAAGAATCTGATCTTTTAACTGTTAATCAACAGGTTTTTTCAACGATTTCTAAAGAGATCCGTGTTGCCACTAATCGTTATGTAAGTAGCGTAAAACGGAGTAATCTTTTTAAAAGCAGTGCTCTATATGGAAATCCCTGGTTTATGATTTTAGGACCTGAGGGGAGCGGTAAAAGCTCACTAATTAAAGGAAGTGGGCTTAATGTACCTTTAAAGTACCCTGAGGATAAAGACGGAGAAACAGCTTCAGGTATTAACTGGAAATTTGGTAATCAGGCTGTTTGGTTAGATGTGCCAGGTAAATTACTTAACCGAGATTCAGAAGATACCTTTAAAGCGGTTTATAAATCACTGATGGAGTGTCGTAAAGAACATTCCGTAGATGGGATAATATGTGCGGTAGATATAAACGATATTCTAAACGGGGATCAGGAAAATGTAAAGGAACTGGCCGGGTCTTTAAGAGCGAAAATAGATGAGCTGATATATTTTTGGGGAATTGAACTACCTGTATACGTGGTTTTTACAAAAACCGATACTGTTACTGGCTTCTATGAATTTTTTAAAGACAGTTCGGTTAACTGGGCTGATCAGGTACTTGGTGCAACACTCTCACGAGAGCAACTTACTGCTTCACCAAGAATAATGTTCCAACAGGAATACGAGTTACTTTGCAACAATCTTAAAGCTCTTCGTTTGAAACTTTTATCTAAAGCAAAAAAAGATGAATTCAGAAGATTAATTTGTCGTTTTGTAATACAATTTGAGGGTCTTCAATCCAAAGCCGGGGATTTCTTCGCAGAGCTTTTTAAAGAGAGTGAGTTTGAAGGAAAGCCGGTATTTAAAGGGTTTTATTTCACTAGTTGTAAAAAACTTGAAATGAAGACTGATAAATCTGAAAAAGAACCAGCACCATCGTATGATATCAGTAATACTATTCTTAATCACCCCTTAAACCCCCACAGGGCTGCTAATTCGGAAGGAGATAAGCAACCATCATTTAAAGAGGTTGCAAAATCAAAGATAAATCCATTTTTTACCTCCCGTCTTTTTAACTCAATTTTCCCCAACGGCACTGAAGTTCTGCAAAGAACTCATACCTTTACCCGTAAGGGGTTGATCAAGTATTGGTCTTTTGCCACGCTTTTTACAGCCTTATTTGTTCTTATATCGTGGTATTTGATCTCTTCTTTCAGTAATGTTTTATCACACAACGAAAACACCCATGCACAAATTAAAGAACTGATGAAAGATCCCCAAAATCGTTTGGAAGCTTATGAAAACTTGGGTAAACTTGGCGACCTTTTTGAGACCTACAAACGCTATGAAAGAGGTAGGATTCCATTATCCTTTGGTATTGGTTTTTATGATCCAACCGAAAAGTATGATTTGATAAAAGATCTTTATTTTACAAGAGTAAGAGAATACCTTATTATACCAACTGCATCCTATCTTGAGCATGCTATCCAACGCTACAGCGGAGGTTACGGCGATCTTTCAGCTGAAGAATACAGTGTCTTATACCGCCATCTTAAGTCCTACCTTTGCATGTCTGAATCAATAGCACAATACCCTGATAGGATAGATACTGTGCTGATACGAGAAATTGCTGAAAACGGGTTAATCAATGCAATTTTAAGAAGTGAGCGCCTTGAGCGTCTTCCAGCAAATGTAGAAAGAGCGATAAGGAGTAACTTTAGCGCTTACTGCAGATATCTTAAAAAAGGTGAAATGCCATTTCTTCAGGAAAACTCAAACCTGGTTGCGCGGGCCAGACGAAGACTTTCAAGAGTGCCTGATGCAAGGACAATGTATGAGTCTATAAGAAATCAGCTGCGCTCTTCTGCTCCGGATTTTTCACTTTCTGATATGCTTGGGTCGGGTGCAGAAGGAATTTTGACTGCTCAAAAAAATATGAGTATGATTTATACTCAAGAGGGTTGGGACAGGTTTGTTAAAGATGAAGTTAACGCTGTTACAGAAGATCCTTTCAGGGTCGATTGGGTGCTGGGAAGTTCAGTTAGTGAAGGGTCGGTTCCAGCTTTTGACCGGGATCAGATGCGAGCAGAGATAACCCAGCTGTATCTCAACGATGTATTAAATCAATGGTTGGATTTTCTGCGCTTTACTTCGTTGGAGCCCACGGGTGATATGCTTCGTTCTGGTACTACTTTGCAGAAGTTGTCTGCACAAAGAGGTGAGCTTAATCTTTTGTTTGATAATTTTCTTAAGCTAACAGATATCGATGTAACGCCAGATGAAAATGTTGCAACGGGCGCTTTAAAAAAGGTAGCTGAGAAAAAGGGCGGACGGCTGGCCGAAGGAGTCAGATCGCGTAGTGGTGGTCTGTTTAGCTCAGACGATCCTGCTCAACAACTAAAGTCCTCTATAGATCCCATTAGAAGATTTGCACAATCTCAAGACAGGCATGGGGGACTTTCGGCTTATCAGGAGAGGCTTAGTGTTCTTGCAGAATCGATACTGAGAGTTGCAAGGTCTGGTGAAGTCACCAATGTTTTCGATGGTTCAGAACAGGATCCGCTTCTTGGTGCGTGGAGACATACCCAAAACCTTCTGGCCTCAATGCCTCAAAGTGTTGAACAGACTCTTGAACCGCTCTTGCTGCAACCGCTTAAATACACCGGCGATGCTTTAAGTACCTCCATCTCACAGGAAATTGATCAGAAATGGCAAAGTGAAGTGGCCTCTACCTTTAATACAATCACCGGAAAGTATCCCTTTGTTACCACCGATAATAAGGCCGATTTTGATATTGTGATGGAGTTTTTTCGCCCCAATACGGGTACGATTTGGGGATTTTTCAATCGCCATCTCTCTCCATATATCATAAAAGAGGGCAGTGGCTTTAAAACCCGTGATATAGGAGCTCTTTCTATATCTTTTAAAGAGGAGTTTTTTGAAAAACTACAAGAGGCTGAGCAGATAGGGAGAGTCTTTTTTAATGCTGATGGAACACTTAGAGTCCATAATATTATGATGCAACCAGTCTCTCAAAATCAGTATGACGCGGTTTTGCAAATAGGCTCCAGGGAGTATGAGCTAAACCCAACCAGTTCAAGGGTACGCTTCCAGTGGCCCCCAAGAGATGCAAATGATGATTTTGGTTTACGAATTAAGGTTAGCAATAATTATATTGATGATATAAGGTATGATGGTAGATGGGGGTTACTAAAACTCTTTGAAGCTGCCAGGATTAATGTCGTTAATCACAACAGATTTACTGCTAACTGGAATAGAAATGTTCAAAACATGCTGATGATTCAATTTGGGGTTAATGTCCAGGTCTCCGGGTCACCCCATCCTTTTAATGAACGGGTGTTTGCGGGCTTTATCTGTCCGGAAAAAATTATTAAAACTGAAGATCGTTAAGTTTTAAGCATAATAAAGGATAGTTAAAAAATATGAAGAAAAATGTTGTAATCGTGCTGATGGTACTTGGTTTGGCAGCTTCAACGTATGGGCAAACTCTCATTTCGGGTGAAATTCATGAAATAAGTTTTACCTCTGAAAATAACCCCTATATTGTTGAAGAGGATTTAATTATTCCAAAGGGTGAAAGTGTTACTATTCCTGAAGGAATTATTTTTCTGTTTAATGCCTTCTCAGGTATTAGGGTAAATGGTGAACTGATAGTTAATGGTACAGAAGATGAGAACGTAATTTTTACCTCCATCAATGAGCAAACCTATAATCCTGAAAGTGATCTGTACCCCAACCCCTTTGATTGGAACGGAATCTTAATAACAAGAGAAGCTGATGGAGCCATTCTTGAGCACTTCTCCCTTCAGTATTCTGTTTTTGGTATTAAGTCTCAAATCAGTGATGTTGTACTGGCGGATGGTTTATTTCAGCAAAACGGACAATTTCACTTTGCCCTTAACGACCAGATAAAGCCTGTTATCGACAATATCCCATACTCTTTTGGAGAAAGACCTGTTACTACGGTAGACTTAGATCCTCCTAAACATGTAGATGACGATGATGAAGCCACTACTATACCGGTGACATCTCCAGATGAGGAGATAAAAGAAAGCAGAGGACATCTTGTGCTGCGGTTCACCTCCCTGGGTGTAGCAGTAGCAGGGGGAGTAACTTCAATAATCTCAGGACTCAGGGCTAACCAGTATGTCGAAGATCAGAATGAGGGTGAGAACGTGGATTTGCGTGAGTGGGATAACCTCGAACAGAAAAGACGTACTGCGCTGGCTATATCTGTTACATCAGGTGTCATCGCCGGATTAGGCGCAATTGGATTTGGGGTAAGTTTTGCTTTTTGATTGCCCGGCTTGCAGCTTAATCTGAAATAATAAAATAGGTAGCCCACTTACTGAACCGTTTGTGGGCGTTTTTGTTTTCTGAAGAGTGACGGCATTTTTATAATGAAATCCCTATCTACTAACGGATGAGATGGGGGGTGCAGAAAAATTTTATTCCAAATCGAGGAAAAACGCCTACTTTTTCTGTGCTTTAAGAAACAAATTTTATAAACTATCCAATTTTCCAGATTTTTTGGAACCCGACCACATTAATTGTATTTTTTCTATAAAGGTTTCATCTTTAAGTAGATTACAATAAGATTTTGAATAAACAACCTCCCATTTCTTCTGAAAATCGTACAGAAACTGATTCTAAGCAGCAAAGTTATGGGTTAATTACAGCGAGATCTACTGTTGTAATAACCATTGCAAAGCTGATTAGGTATGGTTTTGCTTTTTTTACACAGGCATTACTCATAAACCTTTTAACTCCTGTTGAATTTGGTTTAATAAAGTATGTTACTGTTATACTTGGTGTTGTTAATGTAATCTCAACATCTGGTCTTACCACAGCTATAATTCAAAAAAAGGAACTTACGGACAAGGAGATAGGACCATTATTTCTATTCAATGGTATTTTTTGCCTATTTCTGTATTGTATCCTTTATAGTGCTGCACCCTATCTAAGCACGCTTTTTTCTGTTTCTGAATTGACGAGTTTAATAAGGGTTGGTTCATTAGCTGTTCCAATCGGAGGTGCTTCCACTGTACACAGAGCGTTGATGCAACGCAGGCTGAAATTTAAAACGCACTCCATGATTGAAATCACAAGTGCCATAATCAGTTCCTTGTGTTCACTTATATTTGCACTGATTGGTTTAGGGGTATGGGCACTTATTTGGTCATTGTTGATTTTTCACCTTTTTAATTCATTGATTAGTTTCATCGTTTTGCGTGAGCTAAAAATTAAAAATTATCAAATAAGCTTTGCCTTTCCGATCATACTATCATCATCAGTATTTATGCTTCAAAAAATCATCGGATATTTCAACACAAATATCGATAATCTGATTATAGGTAGAGTTTTTGGACCAGAAACACTTGGTGTATATACCATTTCCTATGATATCATTTCGATTCCAAACATAGCTTTTGGTGTTGTTTTAACTTCTGTATTACTCTCAGTTTTTTCCCGCCTCCAGGATGATAACAAAAGAATTAGTACTGCTTACTGCAAGATAATGTTGTTTGTAACAAGTATATCCACTATTTATTACGTCTTAATTGGTATCTGTTCTGCTGAATTAATTGCAACGATTACCTTTTTTAGACCTAATAACAATTGGGATCAGTCCATTAGTGTGCTTAGATATCTGTCTATACTTGGAATTACTTATGCATACAGCGGTTATCCGGGCTTCATTTTGATTCCCAAAAAGAAGCTAAAGCTGTTGATCATATGGTATTCCATGATGTTTATTTTGGCTTCTATAGCTGTGGTTATTGGTTCAAACTATGGAGTTGAGGGCGTTTGTGCTGCGCTTATAGCTAAAACTATAATTACAATTCCGATTCTTATGTATATTCTGAAAAAAGTCGCACAAATTTCTCCTGTTGAATATTTGTATTCACTACTACCTTCTTTTGTCTGTGCCTTGTTTTCTGCAGTTATAATTCTGGGTGTTCAGTTTTTCTTCACTAACGTTTATCCGTTGAATGATTTTTTTAGACTTTTATTATGCGCTGGTATCGGTTTAGTGGTATATATGTGCCTTTTTCTATTATTATTTCGGAATAAAGTTAATTTGTTAATTAACTATTTAAAACCTCAAAAATAAAAATACACCAGAAATCCGCCCCTGAGCATCATTAGGCGATTAATTTTTTTGACGCTTAAAACACGTCTAAGCGGGTAAGTATCAGTCCCTCAAAGTAGTGTGTTTTTGACCTTATCTAACCCACTTGCAGGATAAATTTTTTATTTAGCCACACAAGTAATAATTAATGGCACAGAAGTTGCATTACAATAGAGAAAAATCAATTACTCTGATGGAGCCGCAATGAAGCATTATGTGGAAAATTATCCCTATTAGACGATATCTGATCATTACAGGTAATAAAGATCAACTGATGGCAACAATAGATGAGTAAATTCATAAAGACTCTGGTAGGTATTCTTGGTATTGGCGCTGCTATTTACTGGTCTGTTCTGGGGGTGGAGTTTGATGATGTTATGGAGAGTTTTGGGGATGCCGATATTCTTCTGATCGGTGCAGTTCTGGTTATGACATCCCTTAATCTTATTGTACGGGCAGCGGTATGGAAAGCAATCGTGCGGCCTATGAAAAATGTTTCACTACTAAACGCATTAGCTACATATCTGATTGGTGTGTTCTCGAATCTTTTTCTACCCTTTAAACTAGGGGATGTAGCTCAGGGGTATTCTTTAGGAAGGCGAACAGAAATAAGTAAGATATCTTTGGTGACAGCTGTTTTGGTGCAGCGGGTATTTGAAGTCACCAGTTTAATGCTTATAATGGTGCTTATTGCTACCCTTTTTTCTTTTCCCCTTCTTTTTGAGCGTCAAACAGTAATTCTTGGGCTTGGGGTTATTGCTGCCATTGTGGTTTTGATGCTTTTAGTACTTCACAGAGAGAGGGTAGTAAAATGGCTGGAGTATCTACTTAAGCGTTTCTCACCTACAACGGCTGCTGCGGTTAAAAGAACATTTGAGTTATTCATTGAAGGAACAGGTGCGATTCAAAGTTTTTCGGACATAGTGCGGGTCCTTGGTTTGTCTATAGTTTCCTGGGGTATACAGATTACTATGGTACTGCTTATGGCACGTTCTTTGGATATAGAGATTAGTTTTCTTAATGCCAGTATAGTTTTATTAGCCATAAACATTGGGCTTCTTATACCCATAGCGCCTGGCAACATTGGAACATTTCAATTTTTCAGTATACTTGCACTGTCATGGTTTTCAGTCAATAAATCAAAATCATTGGCGTTTGCCATTCTTTTTCAGGTTATACAGGGAATACCTGTGATCTTTGGTGGAGGTTTAAGCATGATTATTGAGGTTTTTTCCTCAAAAACGGTAAAAATGAATGCAAAAAACACTAAAAATTATAGTTGATTTGGGGAAAACATGATGAAAATCGCAATCGTTTCACCTTATTTTTATCCCTGGTATGGAGGTATTACAGAGCATGTGTATCATCAGTATAAAGAGCTTAAGAGACGGGGACATCAGGTAAAGGTAATCACACCTTTCAATGGTGGAGATAGAGTGGAGGAGCGCAATGATATCATTAAACTTGGCATACCGATTCCACTAATCGTAAACGGATCCATCGTTAAAGTTCCGCTATTTGGAAGAAGTAAAAAAGCTGTTACTAAAATTCTTAAGGAAGGTAGCTTTGATGTAATACATATGCATCAACCCCTCTTTTGTCTTCTTGGGCTTTCATTTCTTGAGAGAATAAGGGATTGGAGAAACAGGGGGATACCTGTTCCTTCAGTGGTTGGTACCTTCCATGCCAGTGGGGGAGGGACTGAAAAATTCTTGATAAATCGAGGGGGATTCTATTTTAAACGATTTTGCTCTCAGTTTGATTCACGTATAGCGGTTTCATTAGCATCCCGTGATTTTGTACATCAGGTGCTTCCTGGAAAATACGAAATAATACCCAACGGAGTTGATGTGAACCGATTTTCCCAAACAAAGGAAAAAATTACCCGCTATGACGACGGGATAACAAATATCCTTTTTGTAGGTAGGCTTGAACCCCGAAAAGGGATAACTTCACTGCTAAAAAGTGTTTCACTTATAAATAATTATACTACTAAAGAGTATCGGTTGTTAGTTGTCGGAAATGGAACATTGACCAATTTTTACCGGAATAAACTCGATCCGCAGGTGTTAGATAAAGTAGAATTTCTCGGTGATGTATCCTTTGAAGATTTACCCAAGTACTATAAAACTGCACACATCTTCTGCTCACCAGCAACAAACAGAGAAAGCTTTGGAATAGTATTAATTGAAGCTATGGCTTCAGGTGTACCTATTATAGCAGGAAACAATGAAGGGTACAGAAAAGTTATAAAAGACAATGTTAATGGTATTTTAGTGGACCCGGAAAACCCCGAAGCTCTTGCCAGATGTATTGCAAACCTTGTAGAAAAAGAGAATCTTCGCAAGAGTTTGGCTGCACTGGGAAGCGTTGATTGTACTAAATATAGTTGGTCCAATATTGTCGATAAACTTGAGCAAATTTACTCCAGTTCAATCTTAAAAACTTCAGGAGTTCAACAGGTGCTTGTAAATTGAGAGGGGGAGAGATGCTGTTTAGCCAGGTTTCTTTTGCAGAAAATTTGCTGGGATCCGGAAAGCTATTTTTGCTTAAGACGTTGTACGCATGCTCGATTTTTCCTCTCAGAGTGAGGTATTGTATAACTGATGTGTTATCAGCTATAGCATTTATCGTGTGCACAGATAAGTGCAGGGCTGTAGCTTATAATCTCAGTTTGATATTGGAGCGTAAACCATGTAAAAGTGAAATATACAGAGTTTTTAAAGAGTATGGAAGGTATTGGGCTGAACTACCGGACATGGTTCATTTTACAAAAAGCATTCCAAAGTATTATGCCGGGGACCAGTTTCCGCCCAAAGAGCCCAATTTCCTTGGCCTTACCTTTCATATGGGGAATTTTGAGGTGTTTGGACATCTTCTGTATAGTACTAATAAAAGTGAGTTTAATGTGGTAGCAGAGCGGTTGCGGCCACAGTCGCTAGCAGATTTTTTTACACAGCAGCGTTCAAAATACTACCTTAAAACCATAAGCCATGACAACCCTCGCGCTGTCCTAAAAACCTTAAAACAGGGGGGGGCTCTGGGGATTCTTTGTGACAGACAGATATCTGGTAAGGGAACGGAAGTGTCTCTTTTCGGAAAAAAAGTATCGATGCCTCTTAACCTGGTAAATTATGCACTTCAATCAAAAATACCCATTTATATCGCCTACTGTGTGAAAGAAAACGGGGGGATAAAGATTGCCTCAAAGCGAATTGATGAAACAAGCAGTTTCGAAAATGCTAAAGAAGTGATCACCAGTACTCTTGAAAGCGCAGCCAGGAAATATCCTTATCAGTGGCATGTACTTTCACCAATCTGTTAGGATAAAGTTACCTGTTTTTAATAAACCGGGTACTTTGAACAAGAGCCATATCTGCCAACACAAGTGAAGCCATAGCTTCTATAACAGGTACTGCTCTGTGCACAACACAGGGATCATGTCTTCCCTGAGCCTCAAACGCTATTTCTTTGCCCTGAAAATCGATGGTGCGTTGTGCTTTGGATATTGTAGCTACGGGTTTAAAAGCAACCCGGAAAAATAGTGGCTCGCCATTGGAAATCCCACCCTGAACACCACCACTGTTATTGGTGACCGTACCAATTTTGCCCTCTTTCATACAGAAAGGGTCATTGTGCTCTGAACCACGCATTCGTGAGCCACCAAACCCGGACCCTATCTCAAAGCCTTTGATGGCAGGGACAGAAAGCATCGCCTGAGCCAGAACTGCATCAAGTTTTTCAAATACAGGTTCTCCCCATCCGGCAGGAACATTTCTGCACACACAGCTAATTATACCACCCAGTGAATCGCCATCCTCCTTTGCACTGATCAGTTCCTTCTCCATTTCTTCAGATGTAGAAGGGTCGGGACATCGTACTGGGGATGAATCAACAAGCTGACGGTTAACGGTATTGTGGTCTATCCCAGAACAGTCTATTTTGCCGATTGAGCTCACCCAGGCTACTATTTCGGTTCCAAAAAACTGTTTAAGCATGCTCTCCGCCAACGCTCCTGCTGCAACGCGACCTATCGTTTCCCGTGCGCTTGAACGCCCTCCACCACTCGATGATTTAATACCGTACTTTTGAAGGTAGGTGAAATCGGCATGTGATGGTCTGGGGATTGGTGCCATAGCGTTATAATCGTTGGGGCGCTGATCTTTATTTAAAACCATAAGAGCTATAGGAGTGCCTAAAGTGACACCGTTTTCAACTCCTGAAAGGATAGAAACTTTGTCGGCTTCAGTTCTTGGAGTACTATAAACATTCTGTCCGGGACGTCTTCGGTTTAATTGGACCTGAATATCCTCTTCTTTAACAGATATTTGGGAAGGAAACCCATCTACGACCGCTCCAACAGCCTTGCAGTGCGATTCTCCAAAAGTTGTAACACTCAAAATTTTGCCGAATGTGCTTGACATATATTTATCTCCTGATGGATTTTGTCTGTGATTCAAGGTTGCAGATTCTAATAATTTCCTGAGCAGTTTGCTCCGGACTCAGGGTATCAGATTCGATAATGATATCTGAAATTGCTCTGTAAACAGGATTTCTGAACCTGATCTCTTCAAGAAGTCCCTGCTTACCACCCTTTATTGAGGATGGGAAACCCTTATTTTGCATTCTTTTTATAATAGTTTGAGAATCCGCTCTGAGGTAAATGATTTTGCCCAGCTTCTTAAGCAACATCTGATTATTAGCACAAAGGGGGGCATGGCCACCTGTTGAGATTATGGTATTTTCAGCTCCCGCAATTGCTTTAAGCGCCTCATGTTCAAGTTTTGTGAACCCTTCTTTACCGCAATTTGAAAAAAGTTGACGTACTTTGAGGCTCTTGCCTTCCTTTTTTTCATGCATCAGCTCAATTTGTTCATCCAGGTCAAGATGTGGGTAGTTTAAGAGCTTAGCAAGTGCTTTGGCAGTCGTTGTCTTTCCTGAGGAGGCAAAACCTATGAGAATTATATTCATGATCAGATTCTTTAAAAGTTGAAAGAAAAAGTAAGCTACAGTGCAAAAATATAAACTGCGCACATCTCAGTTTATCATTTTTGGAATAGAGGGGGAATTACTATTTCAAAAACTCAGATTCAGAAAATACTGAAATTGAAATAATCATCAGGGTTGTCTTTTATGTCTCTGATAAGGGAGTCTAAATATTGGGCTGTTGACCCATAATTTTGTGCTGTTGTTGTTAGTTCGGTAAGTAATTTTCTGAGATCATCTGCAAGCTCTTTTTCATTAATCAGGGCTCCAGCGATTCCATCACCCTGCTCAACGCTTTGAAGAATCTTAGATAGTTTTTCAGTGGAGCTTTGTAGGTCATGATATAATTGTGGATCTTCTATAAACATTTTCAATGAGCCGGTGGAGTGACGAATTGAATGGGTGAAAGCTGCTAATTCTTCTGAGCTTTTTTTTAGGTTACTATAAAGGTCAGGCTCATGAATCAGCTTATTTAAACTCCCTTCGCTTTTTTGAAAATCACCAATGATGCTATCGAATTTTGCACTGATGTTTTGGAGGTTTATGAGGGACTCCATTGCACCGTCCATAAGTTCTTCCATCGAAAGTGCGCTAACTCCTTTAAGTGCGGTTGTTCTGTCGGCTGGGGGCGCATCGGGAGAGCCTGGCATTATTTCGAGGTATTTGTCACCCAGCATACCCATGGTTTTAACAATCACAAAGGCATCGGCTCTGATAAGTGCTGAGATATTGTGATCAATTGAGATATAGACATCGGTGCCGCTTTCTTTGAGTTTGATCTGATCTACCCTTCCTATCTCTATGCCATAAAGCCATACCGGTGCGCCGGGGCGCATACCAGCTACATTTTCCACTGATGCTCTAAATTGTACTTTTGGTGAAAACAGTGATGAAATATTGCCTGAGAAAAAAATAGCGAGCAAAACGATAACGATTGCAGAGGTAATAATTACCCCCGATTTAAGAGAGGACCAGAGCAGTTTTTTTTGACGCTGATACATCAATATCTCCTAAGTTGTCCTTAGGACTGGTTTTTCCAGTCTAAGAGAAATTCATTAAGCTCAGAATTTTTGGAGTTTAAAAACTCCTCTCTGCTACCATCAAACTGCAGGAACCCATTTTTTAGAAACATAAACCTCTGCGCCGTCTTAAGTGCATCAGAAATTTCGTGAGTAACCATTATAAAGCCACTGCCAGCTTTGGCAAGTTCTTTGATTACGTTGGTGATTTTTGCGGCACTCATTGGGTCAAGATCGCTGGTAGGTTCATCATACAAAAACATCTTTGGTTCATGCATGGCAAGAGAGCGTGCAATAGCTACTCGTCTTTGCATTCCACCGCTTAACTCTTCAGGCATCATCTCTTCTGCATTTTCTATCCCCACAAGATTTAACAACTGTTTTACTTTTTCATCTATCTGAGGCTCTGAAAGTTTTGAGAACTCTCTAAGATAATAGGCCACATTTTCTTTTACATTGAGTGAATCGAACAGTGCTCCATCCTGGAAAACTATACTGAATTTGCGTCGCATATTTTTTAAATGACTCTCTTTAAGACTTGTTACATCTTCATCATCAATAATAATCTTCCCTTGATCAGGTTCAAGCAGCCGTAAGATTAACTTTAGTATAGTCGTTTTCCCTTCACCGCTGCCTCCCACAATAGCAACTCGTTCATCAAGCCCTATGGAAAAGCTGATATCTTTAAGTATTACCCGATCGTTGCGAAAAAATTTCACATGTTCAAAACGAATCATCAAGAATATCCAAACAGAATAAGTAGTAATTTCGTAACCATGAAATTTACCACAATTATCATTATCGTTGAGAGAACAAAGGCGTTTGTAGTAGAGATTTTTAGTCCACTGGCTCCGCCCTTTGTACTAAGACCTGAATAACAGCTTATGCTTGCAATAATAAAACCGAACAGTAATGGTTTTGTAATTCCTGCAATCATGTATCGTGGTTCCAATACTACCCGAATTGAATCCCAGTACACTGCACTGCTTTGGTTGTTCACTACAGTTGTGGTGTAAAGTCCTCCAAGAATCGAAATAAGGTCTCCGATTATTGTGAGTGCTGGAACCATAATCAATGCACTGAGTATTCTTGGAGTGATCAATTTTTTTACAGGGTCCATTCCAAACACTCTCATGGTGTCGATTTGATTTTTCTGAACCATTGATCCAAGTTCTGAAGCCATCCCTGAGCCGGTTCTTCCGGCAAATACAAGCGCAGCACACACCGGCCCTATTTCACTAATGACCGCTATCCCCACTACTCTGCCCGTATACATCTGAAAACCCATTACCTGAAATTCGGCAGCAATCTGAATGGAGAGGGCCATCCCGATAAACAAAAATACCAGTACTAATATACCAAGTGTTCCTGAGCCGGTGTACTCCATTTGCTCAACAACATCTCTGAAGTAAAAGGGCCTTTTAAATATTCCAATAACACTGTTTAAGCATAGATGATAATACTGCTGTAACTCTGAAAAGATTGTTTTCAGCCGGGTGTTTATCGTATGCATCATTTCAAATGTTTTTCACGCTTTCAACTTTGTTTTTGAATTCTAGTTTGTAGATATCAAGAAACGTGAGAAAAAAGGACGCTATTGCCGGACCGATTATAAATCCCATCACTCCAAACAGGCTTAGTCCTCCAAGAGTTGAGAAAAAGATCATCAGATCGTGTATACGGGCTCCTCTGCCCACAACTCTTGGACGAATAAGGTTGTCGAGGTTGGAAACGATAAGTGTGCTTGAGAGAAATATTCCCGCAGCAGCCCAATAATTCCCAAATAGAAGTTGAATAATTGCTGCTGGAATAAGTACCAGCCACGCTCCAACCAGGGGAATAATTGAAAGGATCACCATCACAAAGGACCACAAAAGCCATGTTTCTATGCCAAAGAGGAGCAAAGTAATGCCACCGGCGGTTCCCTGCGCAAGCCCTATGATTAATGTTCCAAGTACGGTGGCACGTGAGATCAGGTTGAAGCGTTCAATGATCATCTCTTCATATTCAAATTTTATCGGAATAAGCTCTTTGATTCTGCTTAAGATTAGTTTGCCATCCAAGAGGAAGTAAAACATGGTAAAGACCATAACCAGCAGATTAAAAAAAAGTCCAAACACCCCTGCATACGTTCTGTTTATAATAACTGTCACCATACTTGATGCTTGACGTACCATCTCTTCAATCACCTCACCCCAATCAATATCAAGGAGACGAAAAAAATCACCGATTAGGGTTTCTTCAAAGTACTGTACAACATCACTCTCTCTGCCATGTTCAAGCAGGTCAGTTATAGCGGGCTCAGCACTGGCATACACTTCAAGTGTTTGTTGTATTACAAGATTAATGATCAAATATGCAGGAATTAGAAGTCCGATAAAGAAGAGAAAAAGACAGATAAAGGAAGAGGTTTTTCTTCGTTGCCCTGTAATTTTAAGGATACCTTTGTATACAGGGTATATAAGAGTGGTAAAGGTGGTTGCAAGGATCAGGGGAATGAAAAAAATCGAGAGTAGGGGAAGAAATAATAAAAAAGATAAGATAAGAAATACAACCAGGGTATTGCGACTGGTCTTTTGTTGCCAAACTTGTCCTTTAGGTAAAGAGACTTTTTTTTTGCGTCTGGGGTTAGATTGTAAACCTCTTTTTTTAGTTGTTTTTGGCTGTTTTTCATCTGACATTTGTATTCACCCGATGCACTGTAACTGGAATGCTTTGGGGATAAGATTTCTGCAAAAAGTGTGCCTTAGTAGTTAAACCCCGTCTCTCTTAGCAAAAGAAATAAACTTCTTCGATGCTTAAAAGTGACGGGGAAAACAAAAAAAGATGGTGTGCAAAATTTCTCAGGAATCACGTTTGCCTTCCTGATGAGAGAGACGGGATTTAAGTTGTTGTTGATGAATTTTGTTTTTTAGCTGCTCACCAATTTTATCGATTTTATTTTTCGTATTCTGAACAATTGAATCGATACTTCGCTCTAGTTGTGGAGCATTTTTTTTCTCAATATCCTCTTTTAACTCCGAAACGGCGTTATTTATCTGCTGTACCGATTCGTTGGCAGCTTCTTTAATCTCATGGCTTACCTTCCCGTTTTTGTGACCCAGCGTTTTCTTAGCTATAATCCCTGAAATTCCTAAAACTGTAAGAGGAACAGCGCTGATAATCACACCTTTTTTTAGATTTTTCATTATATACCTCCGTTTGGATGGTTTAGAATGGTTGTATTCTGAAGTTAAAGGAACACATTTTGCAACTTTTGTGCCAAAAAGGAAATGGGTTAGGTCCGGGAATTGCACCCCTCTGATATTAAATTTTAGAAGGGGTGTTGTATTTAATGAAAATGTGGCTTGTTATTTTTATAACTGTACAAGTGGTTTATTCACAGGAAACTTGGATAGTTAATGAAATCAGCTTCAGGGGCAATGAGGTACTATCAGATACTGAACTTCTGGACAGAATGAACCTGCAACCCAAAGGCCTCTTTTCCCAAACTGAATTTTCTTTTGCTGAGCTTGCAAGTGATATCGGAAGTATTGAAGCACTTTACAGAAGAATCGGTTATCATTTCGCTAATGTAGAGAATTTTTCGCTTCAAAGAGACACCGCAGAAATGCTTGTTGATATTACACTTTATATAGATGAAGGAGAACTCAACACTGTAGGGCAAATTAGGTTTGAGGAAAATGAGGTATTCAACGATCAGTTCTATTTAGATCGGATTCCTGTTGAGACAGACGACCCACTCGACTCTACACTTTTGCTGACTGCCGGGGATATGCTTCAGGATACGCTTCGAAACAGAGGGTATATGTTTGCTCAGGTTACTTTTGAATTTTCCATAGATGGTACTACAAACTATGGTACAGTTACGTATCTAGTTAATGAAGGTCCGGTCGTTGCTGCAGGGGAGTATATCTATTTTGGACTGGATGATGTAAGAGAACTAGTCGTTGAAAGGGAACTTACTTTCACTCATGGTGATGTTCTGTCACTTGAAATACTTGAAGAGTCGACCAGAAAAGTTTTTGCCACAACTCTATTCCATTCTGTACAGATTGACCCATTGCAGGTAGTTGAAGCTCCAGCAGGTGACACCGTTTTTGCCCCGGTGCTTATTTCTGTTATGGAGAGGGATATGTTTGATATTCAGGCTGGTGGTGGGTATGGAACATTGGGGTGGTATCTGCAGCTTGAGCTTTTATATAGAAACCTTTTTTCTCTGGGACACAGGATAGGGTTAACCGGAACCCTGGCTGAATATGAAAGAGGTGGGGAGCTTTATTACGTCTATCCTTACATCTTCAACCTCCCCGGCTCTCTTTCCCTTAACACTTATGCACAGCAAAGAATTCTTGATGAGGTTGATGGGTTCTTTTTTGGAGGTAGCTCAGTTTACAGCACAAGTTTTGAGCCCTATTTCTTTCGCTCCTGGCTTAGAGCTGAACGACCAGGCTGGATTAATGAGCCACCACCCACACCACTCTATCCCCAAACAGATCTTCAAAGTAGTGTTGTCTTTGGCAGTGGTATCACCAGGGACACAAGGGCTCATCCATTATTTCCGGGATTAAGCTCGCTTTCAAGAACCGATATCGAACTGGCAGGGGTTATAATCCCCGTAGGGTATAAATTTTATAAAGTAAGGATCGATAATAACTTCTTTGTTCCTCTGCTGGGAGATGTTGTGTATATAGCACCAGGTGCTCAGGTAGTATTTGGAGCAAATTTGGATGCTGATATGACACTTCTTCCCACTCAGGAGCGTTTTTGGATAGGACAAAGAGGGGTATGGCCGCTTAGGGGGTATGATGAATCGGATATTATGCCCGTTGATCAAGAGGGCAATGTGAGGGGAGCAAATGCCGCACTTTTGATCAATGTGATGGATTTGCGCTTTAGGATCTGGCGTTTTGTTCACGGTGCAGTATTTGCCCAAGCAGGGGGTGCATGGAGGGAAATAGCTGATTTTGGTATTGCAGATTTAAACTATTCTGCCGGAGCAGGGATTTTGCTGCAATTTCCTTTCGCTGTAGCAAGATTAGACTATGCCTTTCCTCTGTTTCCTTTTGATTCCGGAAGGTTTCATTTTGTGCTTGGTCCCTGGTAGGATATTTAGGGTTTTGAATGCAGGTATACAGGTTCAAACATAAAAATTTAATAAAAGTTGTGGTTACCCCGTTGCACATCTTGGAGCGTATTAATATATTAAAATTATCTTTAAGGGCTTAAAGTATCTTTGTGCTGCTGCCTGATCTATTACTTTGTGTATACAAGACGGAGGATTCATGAAACAATATGAGGCTGGTTCAATTCGCAATCTCTGTTTACTTTCACATGGTGGTGTTGGCAAAACCTCTTTGATGGAAGCTATATCTTTTACTTCAAAAGCTACTTCAAAACTGGGTAAGGTGGACAATGCAAGCAGTTCATTTGATACCAGAGCAGATGAAAAAGAGCGCAATATGACTATCTCCACTCATCTTGGCTTCTGTGAGTGGAATGATTGCAAGATCAACCTTCTGGATACACCGGGATTTCTCGATCTGTTGGGTGAAGCCAAACTGGCTCTTAAGGTTGTAGAGAGTGCGGTAGTGATGGTTGATGCAGTAGATGGCATACAGGTTGGGACAGAGCTTGTATCAAGGTACATGGATGAAACAAACGTCTCGAGAATGTTTTTTGTCAATAGTATGGACAAGGATAATGCTGATTTCGATACTGTGCTTTCATCGCTTAAAGAAAACTTCGGGTCTTCTGTGGCTCCGCTTGCTATTCCGATCGGCACAGGTGCTCAGTTTAAAGGAGTTATTGATCTGGTCACGCGTGAAGCTTTTGAGTATGAGCGTGAAGGAAATGGAATCGCCAAAAGTGTCTCTATACCACAGGAAATGCTCGACACTGTAGATACTCTGAGAATCGCACTGATGGAATCGATCGCTGAAACCGATGAAGATCTGATGAATAAGTATTTTGAGGCTGGTGAGTTAACGGATGAAGAGTTGCGCAAAGGTTTGGCAAAAGGTGTGGCTGAGGGGACGATTTTTCCGGTGCTTGCCGGCAGCGCGCTATTGAATATGGGAGTCGATCAGTTACTTACAAAAATTGTTAATCTTGCTCCTGCTGCCGACAGCAGAAAAGAGATAGAGGTTAGTGAAGGGGATGAGGTAAAAACTGTTGAATGTAACCAATCTGGACCTGCTGTGGCATTTGTTTTTAAAACGCTCTCTGAAGAGCATCTTGGTGAGATAAATCTGGTAAGGGCATTTAGCGGTAAAGTCCAGACTGGTCATGAGATGTTTAACTCAAAACGTGAAATGCCCGAAAGAGTCGGTAATATGTACTTTATGCGCGGCAAAGACCGAACTGATACTCAGCAGATCTCGTATGGAGACATTGGCGGATTGCTCAAACTTAAAGATACACATACAAATGATACTCTGGTAGAAAAGGGTAGTAAATATTTTGTAACTCCCTTAGAATTTCCTGAACCCCTTGTAAGTGTGGCCATAGACTCCAAAAATAAGGGTGATGAAGAAAAGATCGCTTTGGGTATCGGCAAACTTCATGAAGAAGATCCAAGTTTTACCTATAAGTACCATCCCGATATTCATCAATCAATCCTCTCTGCTATGGGAGATGTTCATATCGAAATCATCCTTGAAGGGTTAAAGAGCCGGTTTAAGGTAGATGTTGATCGTAAACCAACCAAAATTTCTTACAGAGAAACCATTACCAAACCGGTAAAATATGTTGAATACACCCATAAGAAACAGTCGGGTGGAGCTGGACAATACGCACGTGTCTTCATTGACCTGGAACCACAGCCCAGAGGTGAAGGGTATGAGTTTATCGATAAAATAGTTGGTGGGGTTATCGATCAGCCATTCAGACCAAGTGTCGATAAGGGTGTCAAATCAAAAATGCAGGAAGGTATTATTGCCGGTTACCCTATTGTAGATGTAAAGGTAACCCTGGTTGATGGAAAGACTCATCCGGTAGATTCCAAAGATGTGGCTTTTCAAATTGCAGGCAGGGAAGTGTTCAAAAAAGCATTTGAGATGGCAAATCCTATTTTACTTGAGCCGGTGGTGGAGTTGAAAGTAACCATACCTTCTGAGTATACAGGTGATATAATGGGAGATCTTTCTTCCAGAAGAGGGAAAATTGGCGGTATGGAGCCCATAGGTAAACTTGAGACCATCACTGCTAAAGTTCCTGAATCAGAAGTGAAGAGCTATTCCACTAACCTCAGGTCTCTAACTCAGGGCAGAGGGTTTTATACCAAAAAGTTCTCACACTACGAACAGGTCCCCGGTGATGTGGCTAAAAAAGTAATCGAACAATCAAAAGCTGAGCTCCAGGAAGCGTAAGTTTTTTTAAATACCAAATCAGGTTAGTCGAAATAGTGGTACCTCTCTGCACTGCAGAGAGGTATTTTTAATTGTAGCACAAAGGTGCAATGGTACTCACTTACTTAGAAAGGTATTTAGAATAACCGTATGGATCGCTTAAGGACAATTGAGTGGAAAGATGGAGCTGTAACGTTAGTAGATCAGACACGACTTCCCTGCGAACTTGCTTATCTAAGGGTTGAAACAATTGAGCAGATGCATGAAGCCATAAAGCTTTTGAAGGTAAGGGGGGCTCCCGCGATCGGTATCGCTGCGGCTTTTGGGCTTTGCCTTGCACTTCGTTCCTTTCCTGAGCGGGGCTCGGTGCATGATCTGGTGACGGTATTTGAAAAAAATGCCGATTATCTGGCAAGCTCACGTCCTACTGCCGTAAATTTGTTCTGGGCCATAGATCGAATGAAAGCACGAGTTAAACAACTTTCGGCTCAGAACTTAGGAATTG
Organism: Chitinispirillales bacterium ANBcel5; assembly: GCA_029688955.1. Lineage (NCBI taxonomy): Bacteria > Pseudomonadati > Fibrobacterota > Chitinispirillia > Chitinispirillales > Chitinispirillaceae > Cellulosispirillum > Cellulosispirillum alkaliphilum. The sequence continues at coordinate 57,066 of JARUKZ010000009.1, forward strand.
CTCAGATTAAAGAAGAACTTCTTAAGGAAGCACAGCTTATACTACAGGAGGATAAAAACACCTGTAGAGCTATCGGGGAAGCCGGACTTACGCTTCTTGAGGGAAAAAAGGCCATTCTGACTCACTGTAACGCAGGAGGCCTTGCAACTGCTGAATACGGTACCGCCCTTGCCCCTGTCTATGTTGCCAAGGAACAAGGGAAAACCATACAAGTATACGCTGATGAGACCAGACCACTTCTGCAGGGCTCCAGAATCACAGCATTTGAATTGAACAAGGCTGGCATCCCAATCACCGTAATTTGTGATAACATGGCGGCCACTGTAATGCACAAAGGAATGATTGATGCTGTAATCGTAGGGGCTGACAGGATTGCTTCAAATGGTGATACTGCTAACAAGATCGGCACCTATGGGGTGGCACTGATAGCTGCAGCACACAAAATCCCCTTTTATGTCGCGGCTCCATCCACTACCTTCGACCTTTCTATTGCTGATGGAACCGAAATTCCTATTGAAGAGCGGGGCAGGGAAGAGATCGCTTCATTCTTCGGGAAGGAAACTGTGCCACAGGGAGTTGATGTATTCAATCCGGCTTTTGATGTGACCCCGGCAAATCTTATCAGCGCAATCATTACCGAAAAAGGTGTCATAAAACAGCCCTTTAAAGATTCTATTAAGGCTGTGCTTGGATAAAACTCACATAACCGGAACAGTAGTATTATTTAATGATATTACCGGCACCGGATATATCAGATCAGACACTAACTCCCTTTTTAAGGTCAAGCACTCTGATCTCTGTCGTAGCGGCTATAAAATCCTGGATGAAGGACAGCGTGTTTCCTTTATTGCGGTCAGAAGAGATGAGGGGCTTTGCGCTGAAAAGGTAGAACCGTTATGAGAAGGGTGCAGAGTTCGTCAGAGCAGGCATCGGTCATGATCGATGCCACAAATCGTACTCTTTTCTGTATGTCCAAAGCGGTGAACCTTTGGAAAAGTGTGACATAAGTAGTGCTATCGTTCGTGAGTTGGACCATGAAGAGCCGGGAAACGCACGCTTAAAGATCTCTGATGCTGTATCGAAACGGTAAACACCATACACCGGCAGTAGTTCCGGAGTTGCTTTTGAATGGCCCCGGTACACTGTTGCGGATTTATACCCTACCTCTTTTGCACACTCCCAAACCCGTGCGTTCCACCCACCAAATGGAAAAGAAATACAGTCGATCTCTTTGCCGGTTATGTCTTCGAGTATCTGTTTTGAGGCAAGCAGCTCCTGTTTTAGCATCTTTGAGCCGAGCCAGATGAGATTAGCGTGAGTTAACGAGTGACTCCCTATGCAGTGCCCTCTGTCGGAGATTTCACGAAGCATGGCTTTTGAAACGTGTCTTTTCTTTCCAAAAACATCCCACTTTACCTCCTTTCCAATAAATGAAGCAACCGGGAACAGTGTGGCTTTCATATTTTTCTCTTCAAGGAGCGGGAATGCGTGGGTGTAGAAATCTTCCAGTCCATCATCAAAGGTCAGAGCTACAGAGTCATTTATCGAGTGAATGCTTTCTCTCAGATCCGAAACAGAAACAGTATGTTTGTTTTGAGACTTAAGAAGAGTTAAAAACTCACTGAAACACTTGCAGGAGAGCTGGGACAGCCCGATGCCGGTTTTGGGAACTATAGAATGGAAAAGCAAGCCCGGTGGCAAACTGGTATTGGTGGGGTTTTTGGCTGCAGATATAGCTGCTCCTGCAACCAAAGGGGCAAGTATACTTAGAAACGGTGCTAAAAAAAGGTTCATTTAAATTGCTGCTTATTATGAAATTATATTAGAATAAGGTTCTGGTTAATGGGATCAGTAGGGGGTAATTAGTTTGTACTGGTAGTGAGTACATTTTTTAGTAATCTAACTATTACCACTACTGTTTGCATCAATTAGTTTATTTTTCTTCAATATAGGAAATGGGTGAAACTGAATAAAAGAGATTATCTTTGTGATTTAAGGGTCAAAAATTGCTGGATGGGAATAGAATAACCCGTTTATAGGGAAAAATCAAAAGTAGTAATGTAAGAGGGGCTAACTTAAATATTGGTAAGAACGAAAGTAACACTACTGATTCTTTTGGTTATTGGTGTATCAGGGGCAAGAGAATACACATTGGACTGGATTCTTCGGGGAGCTTTTTCCACATCTCATGAGCTTAGGGCCATAGAGCAGGAGATGTACAAGGCTGATGCTCAGGTAAGTGAGGTCATAGGCACGGCATTTCCCGAGGTCTCTGCCTCCTTTAATCTCTCACACAGCTTAAAACAGTACACTCCATCGATCCCTGAATTCATGGAGACCGGTTTCAGTAATGATTCAGTGAGTTTTATTCAGCAAATCCCGCAGCGCGCATCACTACTGAATGAACCTGGTGGCTCCGAAAGTATCATGCGCTCTCTTACCCTTCCCAAACAAAACTCAGCATCTGTATCTCTTTCAATAACTCAGCCCCTCTATAGTCAGGGCAAGGTAGCTATTGGAGTAAGAAGTGCTAAACTGCAGCAATCGATGCTAATGTGCAGGTATCAGGAGGCACGACTCAGGGTTAAAGGGAATACTACCATGCTTTTTTACTCTACTTTAGTTGCACAAAACAATGTAGAAATAGAGCATGAGAATTTGGAACTTGCTCAAAAGGCCCATGATCTTGCTGTCTTAAGGTATGAAGTAGGTGTGGGTAGTGAACTTGATACCCTTACATCAAAACTGCATCTTGAAAATGCCTATGTCGATTTGGCTGAAGCTGAGAGCGATTTGAAAATTGCCTATGAAACACTCATCCGCAGAAGCGGTTCGAGAACCAGCGTTGCTGATTTTTCCGTTAAAGGCGAGATTCCCAATCATAACTATGATTTAACTCTTCAGGACGCTATGGAGCGAATGGATGAGTATAGTCCGGTGCTCAGCGAATTCAGGGGAGCGGCTGAACTGGCCGATGAGAGGGTAAAGTTTGCGCGGTCTGATTACCATCCAGTTTTGTTTGCCGGAGCATCGTTAAGTAGAGTCGGTCAGTTTGATGATTTTGATAACTTCGCTCAAAGAGAGACATGGTTTGATGACCACAGGGTTTTTATCGGAGCAACATGGACCATATTCAGTGGAATGCAGCGCACCTACCGGCTTCGTCAGGCTCACATGGACCGATCGGTAGTGTATCTGCGCAAAATGGAAAATGAACAGAATTTTGAGATAAAGATGAAAAGTGCCTATGAACGATTTAAAAACAGTCAGCGAAGACTGCAGAGAACAGTGAACATACAAAAACTTGCCGATAGAGGCCACTCGGTGGCGGCTTTATCCTATGAAAACGGCTTAGTAACTATCCTTGAATTGAGAAACGCCCAGCTTGAAGTTAAAAAGGCGAGGATTGCTCACAATTCAGCACTGTTAGACTACCATGCAGCTCTTATTGAGCTTAAAATCCTGATGGGTGATAACAACTTCTGATTGATAACACCCAATAGGGGTAACAGGCGCCTCCCTCAGTACCACACACGCTGATAGGTACCCTGGGGAAAATTTTTCTCCACATCCCACACCCTGAGAGATACCCGGCGGAAATTTTTCTCCCTATCCCACACCCTGTGAGATACCCTGCGGAAATTTTTCTCCCTATCCCACACCCTGTGAGATACCATGCGGAAATTTTTCTCCCTATCCCACACCCTATGAGATACCCTGCGGAAATTTTTCTCCCTATCCCACACCCTATGAGATACCCTGCGGAAATTTCTCTCCCTATCCCACACCCTGTGAGATACCCTGCGGAAATTTCTCTCCCTATCCCACACCCTGTGAGATACCCTGCGGAAATTTCTCTCTGTATCCCACACCCTGTGAGATACCCTGCGGAAATTTCTCTCTGTATCCCACACCCTGAGGTATCGCCGGGCAAAGTTTAGTCTCCCGATCCCACACCCTGTGGTATCGCCGGACAAAGCTTTGTCTCCCGATCCCACACCCTGCGGTATCGCCGGACAAAGCTTTGTCTCCCGATCCCACACCCTGAGGTGTCGCCGGACAAAGTTTGTCTCCCGATCCCACACCCTGAGGTAGTGCTGGACAATGTTTTGTCTGCGTATCTCACACCCTGTGCGATGCCCGGCCGAAAGGGCGTGTCATAATTTTTGTGTATATAGATTTTTTATGTTGTTTTCTTTGTTTATTCTTTCCGCAAAATCAGGATATACTCCACATTTAAATTCAAATACCTAATTCACTCATTCCAAATTCCAAATTCTTATTACGTGTCGCCCGAGGCGAAGGTGGCCACCCCCCAGCGAGGCCTGATGGTAAGTGGAAGGTTCCTCACGGGGGCGCCATGAAACGTGCTTGCCCCGTGTAAGCGTGAATGGTGTGATGCGAAGCGGGACAGCGAACAAGCGCTTCGCGCAGCACCTTCTGGCGCATGCCGCGACTCTTGTTGCTGTAGAAGCCGTAGTAGCGCAATTGGTGTTCGCCCTTTATTTCTGCAGAATTAACTGGGCCTGGTTTTGTCTTTTTAGTGATGAAAGAGGCCACCTTTCAACACTGACTTTTTACCTTACTATCGGATGTCCAAAGGAGTGCATAGCATCACCACTTCCACTATCATTTACAACAAACCTATAATACCCGGCGGACAGGTTCATCTGTTCCGGTGATAGTACAAAATAACCATCATTCAGTTCTGCAAGCCATTGCCCAACTCTCTTACCGGACAGGTTAAAAACGGCTATCCTGATTGTGCCATTTGCCTTTGTGTCCGGCAGTAGAAATTGGAGGGAACCATTTGGCAAAGCCTGCACTGTACCTGAAAAAGATCTCCGAATTTCACGGTTAGTCACTGAGGATGTTTCTTCTAACGCAGTGAGGAACATATCAAGCGGGACAGAAACACCCAAATAATCCCTGTGGATAATCTCATCATTGTCATTTAAAAAGAAGGCATCAGGGGGAATGAATATATTATCTATGCGGCCACCTGACCAAATACCCCAGCCAGCAGGGGCCGGGGGACAATTGCTTTTGTACCCAACGTTTCCCTCAAGCATTGTCAGATCATCAGAAATATCATTTGAAAAACCTAAAACCCTGTTTCCGCAAAGAGAAGCGTAAGGTTTAGCGTCACGCTGTATAATTGAAAAACTGTAATTATCGTGAATTCGACTGTCTTTCTGTTTGAGTACTGTTTCTATTTGCACATAGATGCTGTCTTCTTTTACAAACTCAAAGGGATCACAATCCGGATCATCATCTAAACAAAGACGAATTCTGATTGAGTTGGAGTAATCCAAAGCACATGAGTCTGCTGTTGCAATGAACACGTTGTCATGACTGTTGTACCGATCTAAAATCTTTTCGAGCATTTCACTTCTGCTGATAGTATCTCCGGGCGGAGATTCTGTTCCAGTAGGATATATACCATGTCTTTTTACCACCTGAAGATCAGGCTGAGTGGAGATGGTATCGAGTCCTATTATAAAAACATAGGAATTGCAGGATGCCCAGCAGTTTTGCAGGAGGACTAAAATAAAAAAACAGACTGTGTAAATGATGTGAGTAGGTTTATTCATTCGGTTTTTCTCCTTACCGATGGATAATGGATAGGGGTTTTCTTTTTCTACGCTCACGCCATAACCGAGACTAAATTGAGGGCGCCACCCGTCCAAACGAAGGTTGGGCGCCTCTTATCGTTTTTTTTTCGGCGTTGGCCTCGGGCATGTCGATGTTTTAATATAGCTGTTTTTGTCCCGTAGGGCAACGATTTTGGGTTCCGGGTATGGCTCACGCAGAGGCCTCTTGGCGGCAGGTCGGTTTCAGATACATACTTTGTGAAGTATCCCGGAACGCAGGTCAGTGCCCCGAACTGGGAATCAGCAACAGCAACGGGCGGCGGCCCTCGCTGCATGGGCTCCTTCCACAGCTATAGTGCTTCAGGATGTTCTCCACGACATGGGGTTGTCGATCATGGTCAATCAGCGCCACGACTTTCATTTTTTTCAACTCATTAAACCTGCGTGTATCAGTTGTACTGCGATTATTTGAGACGCGCCGTTCCATATCCAGCTTAGCTTAATAAAACCTTGTAATTTGGCTGTGGTTTTGTTACATTTAAAGAAAACCATTAAGAATGGAGTATACTATGTCTGTTACAGCTATTAAATTAACGATCTGTATGTTGTGTACATTCTGCTTTGTCTCTGCACAAAATTCCACTATTAACGGAATCATTACAAATAATGAAACCGATAGTCCTGTAACAGAAGCAAAGGTAGTACTAACGATCAGAACAGCTACTGGTTATGGTGGCGTCAACTTTTTTGAAAGGATCGACAGCGTTTTTACGGATGAAACAGGGGAGTACTCTTTTACAGAACTCGCTGCGGGATTTTACGTCGTTGCAGTTAGCGGTGGCGGGTATCAATCTCAGACAAAAAGCACCGACCTTTCTAACAATCAAAACAGTATCATCAATTTTTCTCTAACACCCACTTCCGGGACCTCTGCAGGTACGCTTGTTTTGGTTGTGCGCAGTGCTGGTGACAGTTCGGGTATAGAAGGGGTGACAGTTGTTGTTCAAGCCGATGATTATCAGGCAGACCCGAGCAGTAAATTTACCGATTCAGACGGATCGGTTACTTTCTCCGATATGATAGCGGGAAGCTACACAATAAACATCTCAAAAGAGGGCTACTCTGATCGGTCTCACAAAATAGATTTGGGTGAGAATGTAACCTATACAGTGAATGTGTATCTAGGGCAGGCATCATCGGTGTGGAATAGCCCCCAGACAAAAGGTCGGAATGTTGGTAGAGATCAAACCGGCACAGTATTCACACTCAATGGCAGAAAAGCCATACACAGCTCCTCAGGCACCCTGCCTGCTTCATCGTCAATTTACATAAGGTCCTATGGGGATGAGCGTAATGCTGTGAGAGATCTCAATCTCAGGTAGGATTTGACCAGAAAAAAAGTACTCTTTCTTGTCGCAACTAAAAATTCCTGCGGTTCTGGAAAAAGTAATTTTCTTTTTCTCCGCTCACGCCATAACCGTAACTAAACTGAGGGCCGCCACCCGTGCAAACGAAGGATGGGCGCCTCTTATCGTTTTTTTTTGGCACACTTTCAAGAGCCTCATTATAAGAGACTTGGCATATTCGGCCCTTTTCCCCAGGCTAAAAAAGACGATGTTCGACATCATGGCGCAAACTCATGATTTCCATGAATGTTTCTTTGCTGCTGATTGTGGTTTCGATCACAGCAAGACTTAATGCTCAGGTGAAAGTAATCTTTTCTTTCGGGTTTCTCTCCGTGTGATTGCCAAACACCCCCTAAAAGATGTTTTATAGCCCAAAATTTGAGAAACACGGGGTAATTTGTGAGAAACATCATAGTGTGAGTGAGAAACATCACCCTTGCAATGAGAAACATGCCTAAAAATTTGAGAAACATACCTAAAAATCTGAGAAACACGGCATGCACGCTGAGAAACATACCCATTTCAGTGAGAAACACGCTCAAAAACGGAGTGCATAAGGCATGTTTCTCACTGTTCGGGGCATGTTTCTCACTGTTCGGGGCATGTTTCTCACTGTTCGGGGCATGTTTCTCACTGTTCGGGGCATGTTTCTCACTGTACGGGGCATGTTTCTCACTGTACGGGGCATGTTTCTCACTGTACGGGGCATGTTTCTCACTGTTCGGGGCATGTTTCTCACTGTTCGGGGCATGTTTCTCACTGTTCGGGGCATGTTTCTCACTGTTCGGGGCATGTTTCTCACTGTTCGGGGTATGTTTCTCACTATTCGGGGTATGTTTCTCACTATTCGGGGTATGTTTCTCACTATTCGGGGTATGTTTCTCACTATTCGGGGTATGTTTCTCACTATTCGGGGTATGTTTCTCACTATTCGTGACATGTTTCTCACTATTCGTAACATGTTTCTCGGGAGTGTATATTTTTTTGTGTAAATGGTTCCAGTAGATTATTATATCTAAGAGGAGTGTCAAGATTTTTGTGTATGTTAGATTATTATTGAAGAATGTAAAAGAGAAGGACCAACTGCGGGAATGTTATTCCGTTCTCCTTTCCTCCCCGCGATAATAGCCCAAGGGTCCCCCCAATCTAGCTATGAGCTGTGAGCGTTGAGCGTTGAGCAGGAAGAGGGAAAGATGTTTATTTCCTAAACATTTTTCTATAATTAGTAATTGGCCATTAGTCATTAGTAATTTTGGTGTCGCCTTTAGCCCCATAAAATCATTTTACCTATTTCCTATATAGAGAAAGGTAAATCACCTCACTCAAAAAACCATGTTTGTGCGTGTCCTTATCCCTGTAGTAGAAGGGCGGCCAAGAGATGCCCGTCGGAACAACACGGGTTAGCTAAACAGTCTCTGGCCTGGTACTGTAATTTTGAGGTGTTGAAAGTCGGCGCCTTAGCTGATTATTTGACTTAGTACTACACCTGAAATACCCGGATTAAAGTGATAAGGATCTCTTCAAATCGTTAGTATTGCGTTATATGTGAAAGTAATGTACAATTCTGATCGGAGTGAAAAAGGATGACCAAACAACAAGGTATTCTGGTGATGCATAAACGACATTTGACACTTATGATCATTAGCGTTGCACTGATTTCGATACATTGTGCACAGAATACCGGCTTTTTGCTTGAACCTGGTTACCTTTCACCTTCATTTTCGGGCAGAGATTTAAGTAACTCAGGCATTGTTCTGGCACCTGTTTTGGTTAATAACGGCAGTTTGCGGTCGGGTGGTCTATCGCAGGAACGATTGTTAAAGAGCTTGCAGAGAAGCAGAAAAGACCTTTCGTTACAATCTGCTCACGTATTTGAGAGCAGGCTGGCAAACAATCGTGATTCCACTCTTTTAGAGGAGTTTTATCAAAATCTGTATAAATCTGAATTGTTTTCGATTAAGGGAGCCGATTCAGTATGGTCAAAACTCGATTCTCCGCTGTTACTGGTGTTTAAAATTAGGAGTGGGGTAAATATTCGTACCCTAAACGAAAGTAACAGACGAAGGATTAAAATTGAGGGTGAACTTTGGAAAAGGGACAATGTTGAAGTCGTGTGGCGAGCAACGGTCCGTGGAATCACCCATCAGGGCAGAAAATCCGATAAGGATTTTATAAAGAGTGCCATAGATCATCTGATTGCTTCGATTCCTGCGGTTAAACCCGGCTATGGAGTAGGGGAGTGGTAGTGAAAGAGAGTAGTGAAAAAGTGATAAAGGTGGGCTTTAGAAGAAAGCCCAAAGAGATATTTGATGAGATCGATAAAGTATCTGCCGAGATGGTGCGTCAGGGATGGGCGCTTGTTGATAGCTGTATGGAGGATGGGTTAGGGTTTGTGCATCTTTTTTTTGAAAGGGAAGTGAGTATTTGATATTTTAAAGTAAGACTAATTACGTGGTTTAGTGCACCTTAAATTACAGGGGAGGTAATAAAATGAAGTATGAGATCGAAAGTATTGGCAAATTCAAGATGATTCATATTGTTGGCAACATCGATACGGAAACCAGTACTAAAATTCTTGACGACAAAATATCTGAGCTGATTGAAAAAGGTCATCACCATTTTGTATTTAATCTCGAGAGAACCACCTATTTAGACAGTGCGGGGATAAGCATATTTATACATTGCTTATGTGATGTACAGCAAAATGACGGCTCTGTGTATATAATTGCGGAAGACAACCAGGTTAAAAGAGTTTTAGAGATGGTTGGAATAATTCGTCTTATCGAGACTTATGGTTCTCAGCAGGAATTTGAAAAAGCAGTGGGGATCGCAGAATAATGACTTCGCGAGTAGGTCTTTTGCTGTGTTTATTGTGCCTGATACAGTACAGGTGTTCTGTGACAGGTACCGTTGTGGATCGATCTGATGTATCCACCCGAATAGAAAAAATGCAGCTGGCTAACTATTCAGCATTGAAAATTGTACACGGGGGTGCTTATAGAAAGGTCTCGTTAAACTCCATAAGAATGCTTCAGATAAACGCTGATGAAACATTGTTTTACAATAATCAACTATATCTAAGCGCAGAGCTTACTTTGAGTGACGGTATGGGTCAAAAGAGTGTATTTGTTTGCGTCAATGATGTCCTTACAGGTGATGCTGGTGAGGACACTTTTTTAATACCACTGGAATATATTTCTACTATATCAATAGATTAATATGATATGTAAGTCAAAAAAGAAACAGAAAGGCCTATCTTTACCAATTATTTTTTTAAGTGGAATAATAATAGCCGTGCTTTCTCTGGTTTCTGTTTATTCCATTCGATTTATTATCGCCCGTTATACCCCGTCAATACAAAATGCAGAACGTCTGTATGCTCAGGGGCGCTTGGAAAGTGCACTTTCAGTTTTAGAGAATATGGAGCGAGGCACCAATGCTCAAAGTAGCATAATTAAGGGGAAAATTTACCTTTCAAAACTTCAACGAGAGTTAGAGGAGGAGCAGTGGGGGTTCTATGGAACAGACCCCGATAACTGGCTTCCCTCTCCGCTTGCACAAAAAGCAGAAAACAGTTTTCTTTCTGTACTTGAAACAGATCCGGGCAATAAGGATGCGCTCTTTTTACTCGGAACACTCTATAGCAGGCAGGGGCGTTTTCGAGAAGCTGAAAACAAGTACAACACTATTTTGCGCTATTACCCCGAGGATACCGAAGCGCTTTTCGCGCTTGGAGTGCTATACACACACACTGATAGGTATCAAACGTCTGCGTCAACTCTACAAAAGGCCTGGTCACTGGATACAACCAATCATTTGGTTGCAAAAAAATTGGGGTTTTTATTCCGGTATTATAAAGACGACCCTGAGTCTTCAATGGTTTGGTTCAATCGGTATTTGAATCTTAACCCAAAAGGGGATCTGGATATCAATCATGTTAGAATGGATCTAAAAGATCTCATGAGTCGTTATCCTGAAGTGGTTTTACCGGAGCCTCAGAATTGGAGAACGCAAGGAAGGAAATTTGTTTCGAGGAGATAAATTTACCACTGTAAAAGCATCAGATGTATAGAAAGCCCCGCACCAAATCCTACCAATAGACCCAAGTCTCCACTTTTAACACCAGAATCTAAAATTCGGTCAAGCTGAAACAAAACGGTGGGGGAAGACATGTTACCGTATTCACTAAGAATGTCACGTGTGATTGTTAATTTTTTATTACTTAACGATAACATCTTTTGAAGATTGGAAATAATTTTTTCTCCCCCAGGATGAATTGCCCAGTGATCTATCTGTGATGTAGATAAGCTATTAGAGTTCAGGAAATCTCTGATAAAAGGAGCTACGTTTTCTGCAATAATAGTAGGCAGTTTTGATGACAGTTTATTGTGAAGTTCTCCATTTTTATAGACGAATCTAACATTTTCTCTCTCCTGAGGAATAAAAGTCGAAGCGTGGGAAATTATTTGTGCTCCCTTTGAACTACTACAATTGGATAATACCACACTCGCTGCACCATCCCCAAAGAGTGCATTGGAAATCAAAAGGCTTGGGTCATTTGCCATTTGAAAGGTTGCACTGCATATCTCAACGGCCACACATAGTACCGCTCCATCACAGGTCTTTAGAATAGAGCTACCAAGCTCTATATTGGGAAGAGCTCCTCCGCATCCGGCCCCGAGGAGATCAAAAGCTTTGGTTTGATTATTCAGCTCCAGCTTTTCCATAAGGTAGGTGGAAATTCCGGGGCATAGATAACCGGTACAGGTGTTAACGATAAGAGCTTCTATATCAGTTTTTGAAATTCCTGCAGCGCTAATAGCATTGTTTATTGCCTCACAGGAAAGATTTATGGACCATTTGGTGAATCGTTCAATTCGCTTATCTGGTGATTCATTTTTAAAGGATAGCAGTTCCTTTTCATCATCGGCGGCAAAATATCTTGTCCTGATAGAATCATGAGAGAGAATTTTTTGGATCAAATCGATTGAGCGGGGATTAAGTTCTTCCCCATAGAGATGCTCGATTATTTCGTATGCTCTTTTTTGTTCTAAACACAATGGTGGGGTTGCATTTCCGGTGGCTAATATTTTCGCCGGTGCTTTTGATACGTTATTTGCCATTAGTTGTATCCTACTTATCTGGTGTCAGGTGATTATTCATTTGATATAGAAACAAATTATCCTTTGAATTTTTCAATCAGCATTCCACAGAGATTACCACCAAACGCAAACGATAAATTGATACATTTATCAATTTCAGAGGGCTGTGTATTTTTTACCATCGATACATCTCTGATAGGGGTAGTAAGTCCCGGGCTTCCGTGTAACATTTGGTCCCTTATACTTAAAGCACATACCGCAGCTTCAATTGCTCCGCTTGCACCCAGTGTGTGGCCGGTTAAACCTTTTGTACTGTTAAGGAGCACAGTGTTACCAAATATCTCTTGAATCTTTGCAGACTCTACTTCATCGTTAATCACTGTCCCTGTACCGTGAGTATTTATATAATCGATATCTTGCGGTCTGGTATTTTTCAGAAGGTTTTTGAGGATAGTTTCGATGGTTTTGCCGCCCGGGTCCATAGACATCATGTTGTATGCTTCAAATGATTCACTGAAGTCTTTAATCTCTGCGATAATTGGTGCATTCCTTTTGAGGGCGTGTTCAAGTTCCTCAAGCACAAGCAGGCCTGCTCCTCCTTCACTGAAAAGAAATCCAGAGCGGTTCTTATCAAACGGTGATACATATTCTGAAGGCTTTGATGCTCTACTCAAAGTACCGGTAGAATCGAAAGCTTTAAATACGCCTCCGTAATCATCTGCAAGATAATCACATCCTCCTGAGAGAGCAAGGTCGATTGTGCCGGATTGTATACTCTCAAAGGCCATCCCTATAGCAGTTGCTCCTGAAGAGCAGGCGGTGCAGATTGATTTATTAGGCCCACGTATTGAGTATCGTATCCCCAGTATGTTTGCTACGGCATTGGGCATCATCATGGAAGCAGTATAAGGGTTGAGGCGTGGCGAAGAATCCATAAACCGTAGTGTGTTCACTAATGCTTTACGCACATCATTTGACTGTACCTCTTCGGCAATTTTACGTACTCTTTCTCTGCTTTTATAAAGAACATGGCTGGAATGTGCTTCGATAAGAGAAGTGATTCCCCCGGCACCCGTTCCGGCAAAAACGCCACACTTTTGGCTATCAACTTCCTCTAGTTTGGAAATTTTATATTTTTCATCAATTAAAGTAGGCTTTAAACCTGCTGATTGAAATGCTTCATTTGCAGCTATCAGTGCAAGAATACTGTTTTTATCCAGCTGGAGTAAATCTGTTTTGCTTATTCCCAGACTGGTGAAATCAAATTGGGGTAGTGGAGCCCAAATGTTTGAAGTATAATCACCAAATTCTTTCCAGTAGGAAGGTATTTTCTCTGCTGCGCAATGTTGTTCAAGACAATTGCTCCAGAATTGTTCAGATCCAATACCGTTTGGAGCGATTATTCCCAGACCAGTAATAACGACTCTTTTCATAAGATTTTTTGCTCCGATTTTTCTGTTTTCAGGACATAATTCAAAACATCATCCACTGTAATGAAGTTCTTTGCCGCACTGTCCGGTATTGTTCCAAACTGGTCTTCAAGTGCCAATAAAAGGGATATTATATCCAATGAATCAGCTCCAAGGTCCTCAATGAATTTACTGTCACCCTTTATATTCTCTTCCTTTACCCGAAGCACCTCAGTTATTACTTCTTTTATTTTTGCTGATAGTTCATCTCTTTTCATTTACATCTTCTCCTGAGCATTTTAGGATTAAAGGGTCATAACCACTGTTCTGTACTGTATAGAGAATCTCTTAATGACGCATAATAGGAAAGTGCTCTGAGTTTAAGATCGTTATTAAATGAGACTGTATTAGCTGCAGTTGTTTCACAGAATGAACATTTTTTACAATCTGTAGACGAGCATCCTTTTTGCTTTAATTGCTCCAAGTATCCATCAAGATTTCTGTTGTTGATATAAATTGGGGCATGAATTTTATCGAACTGATGAGGGATAACACTTTCTGCATAGCGCTTGAAGGCCATAATTGTTGAAAATTTAACTCTTCTGGGTAACATAAAAATGCGCAAAGTTTTGAGTCTATCGGCAAGGTTAACCCCCTGTTGCTTTTTTATCAGTGCAACAGGTGCGATAAGCTCGAAGAGGTTACCTTCAAAGTAGCGGTTATTATACGCTTTGACTCTGGAAAGTATCAGTTCAGCCGGAGAACTTCTTTCCACTATTTTAAATGAGTTGTAGCCCAGTGATTCGTAAATGGTAATATCTTCAGGGCGAATCCAAACAGAGCGTATCAGATGAATGGGATTTTTTAACCTGTCAGATGAACAGGAGAGAAAGCAGTGATCAAGACAGAACCCGCCAAGAGAATCGTTGGTCCGTGAACTTTTGGTCAGAATGTGCATATGAGTAAGCTCTCTTGCGCATGAGGGCACACAGCACGCATTTACGATAAGTTGAAGTTCGCAGGTAGTTGCATCGCGAATCGAGATCAGTCGGTCAAAATCACGGTTACAGGATATAGCACTGACACATATACAATCAGCACCCATTTCTTGCCATTGTTTAGCTGAAGCAGCAGTATCTACTTTGGCAAAAACACCCACTTTTGTTCTGAAATGAGGATGAAATTTTTTGATGGTTTCCAGTAAATAGGGAACCGAAACTGTAACAGTATCTACATTGCACTCTGTTAAAAAATCGAGGAATCGGTGAATTTTCTTTTGCCCCTGTCTTGTCTGCTCCAAACCATCAAGAGTCGCTGCATTAAGGAGGTAATTAAACCTAAGTTTTAGCTTTTTTGCTTCTTCTATACTTTTTATTAATGTTTTTTTGTTTACTTTTTTTAATGTGTACCCAGAGCGTCCTCCACCAATGAGGTCGGTATCGAGTTTTGCATACACTTCTTTTACGCTTGGATAAGCTGCAAGTTTTTTGAGAAGGTTTGGTTGGAACGAATAAGCTACGCTAAGATCCATTTCTGATTCCCAATTATATAAGTTATTGTTCAGGGAAAGAGATTGTTAGCTAAAACAGGGTTACAACGCACACGCTTCATATTGGAATGATTTTTTGTGCAATAAGTATGCCGGTTTATAACGGTGGGAGAAGTATTTGGAACAAAAAATGCTTATATAACCACATTTGGTGATCATAAAACATGATTGGAGTCCCTATGAAAAAAACCTTAATTACCACAGTGTACATCATTGTATTTTGGTTTTTGTTGCCGTTTTTTATACTTTTTTCTTCCAATAAGCTTGATAAAAGGGGGTTAAGTATAAGAAGGTCTAATACTAAAGCAATTACAGGAGGATTGATATTTCTACTTTCAGCTTCTATGCTTTGGCTTTCAATAACTGAGTTTTCTAAGGGAGCAAAAAAATTACCGATTTCAGCCCTTCCGCCTTACGATAAATTGGTTACACGGGGTGTTTATAATGTATGGAGACATCCTATCTATTTATTCTATACATTATGTTTTGTTGGAATCGGGGTGTTAGTAGGATCAGGCGGCTTATTATTTGTTGTACTTCCGGTTTTTATGTTTTTTGAGCTTATACATGCGTTTGTGGAAGAAAGATTTTTAACAAAAAAACATGGGGATGCCTATGATGAGTATCGAAAAAGGAGTTCATTGATAATTCCTAAAAAAAATAGTGTAAAATCTTTGCTACAAAATTTCGTCTCGTAACAAAGATCAAAAATCAGTGTTCATTTTGTGTACTTTTTACTTTCCTGCCAATAATTTTCCATCTCCTGGAGTGATGCTGTATTGATATCTTTATTAAGCTCTTTGAATTTGTCTTCTATATAGCGAAATCTATTTGCAAATTTATAAGTTGTTGCCCTAAGCGCATCTTCTGCGCAAATTTTATAATGCCGGGCTACATTCACAAGGGCAAATAAAATATCTCCAAGTTCCTCTGACGCATGGTCTCTGTCACATTCGAGTATTGCTTCCCTAAACTCAGAAAATTCTTCTTCCACCTTATCTAAGACAGGTTTAACCTCTTTCCAATCAAAACCAGCTTTAGCAACCCGACGCTGCATTTTTTCGGCTCTAAACAGGGCTGGTAATGCAGCAGCAATATCATCAACGTAGTATTTACGATGCTCTTTTCCTGCTTCATTTTTCTTTATCTGCTCCCAATTGCGTATCACTTCTTCAGAAGAAGATACCTCCTGGGTGCCAAACACATGGGGATGTCTTCTAACAAGCTTGTCACTAATGTCTTTTGCCACGTCTTCAAAGGTGAATTTGTTTTCTTCTTTAGCCATTTGGGAATGAAAGACAACCTGAAGCAAAATATCCCCTAATTCCTCTTTGATTTTTTTGGAATCATCCTCCTCAACAGCTTCAAACAATTCATAGACTTCATCAAGAAGTCCGGATTGAATACTTTTGTGTGTCTGTTCTTTATCCCAGGGACACCCTTCTGGTGCGCGTAATTGCTCTACTATATCGATTAATCTTTGAATTTGAGAACTCATGATCTGCTCCAAGTAACGTTTAAGTACTAATTAATCCAGCCATTCGCCTTTGCCTTCTCTTACAACCACAGGATCTTCTCCCGTCAGATCGACAATAGTGGAGTTTCTGGGGTCATTAAGAGGGCCTGTATCAAGCATCACATCAACCTCATGGGAGATGATTTTTTGTATTTCATCCGGAATTGCTCTTAAGGATCCAGGCACATTGATTGATGTATTGGCAAGGGGTTCGCCTAACGTATTTACAAGATCCATTGTGGTTTTACAATCAGGTATTCTGATACCAACAGTATTTCGTTTGGGAATAATTTTTTTGGGTACTAAATTGGTTGCATTTAGAATAAAAGTATAGGGCCCGGGCAGGTATCGTTTCAACAATCGATAATGAGCATTACTGAGGCGTACATAATCACTTATTTGAGAAAAATCACCGCAAATGAATGAAAAAAGACGTTTTTTGTCTTTTTGAATCAATTG
The DNA here is from genome assembly GCA_029688955.1 of Chitinispirillales bacterium ANBcel5. Taxonomy (NCBI): domain Bacteria; kingdom Pseudomonadati; phylum Fibrobacterota; class Chitinispirillia; order Chitinispirillales; family Chitinispirillaceae; genus Cellulosispirillum; species Cellulosispirillum alkaliphilum. The sequence continues at coordinate 74,101 of JARUKZ010000009.1, forward strand.
AACTAATTTATTTATAGCTTTAGGGTTGGTTATCGCTGCTCCCATCCCATAAACCGTATCGGTGGGGTAGACGGCAACACCGTTTTGATCTCTGAGGATTTTTACCGCTGATTCAATGAATCTTCTTTGGGGATTTTTAGAATGTACATTGTAAATAACCATCGGAACCCTTATCCTTTTGATGTTACTTAAATTATATTAACTATGTTTCATTTTAAAATAGAATGAGCCAGAGAATAATTGAAAAGATCAGTGTTAAATATAAATAATGTCCCGTTTTGCTGGATTTTTTTTAATGTAATAGTGATAAGGGTTCATTTGATATTAGGGTTGATTTTTTTTAAAAATATTATAGTATTTAATGTCAGATAAAATAAGAATAAGGAGAGCTTGATGCAGAACAGAGAATCAATTCCGCTTGAAGTAGAACTGAGCAGCGAAAATGACAGACCAATACTTAAACTGGTTGGAAGCATTATAGATGTTGATGTAAAGAAATTTCAGAGGAAATTAGACCAACTCTATAAGAAAAAATACAAAGAAATAGTTTTAGATGTAAGTCGCTCTAACTATATCGACAGTCATGGTCTGGGTACGATTGTATATTATCATACCCTTATGCAGAAAGAGAAGCGTGAACTTACTATTTTGAACACAAATACAGATGAAGCCTCTTACATAAATAAACTTTTTGACTTAACAAATCTTAACAGGGTCCTGAAAATAGTAACTCAATTGTAAGAGGCTTCTTAAGCATTGTTATGAGAGTGATTGGGCTATTTGAGACATAGCTTTTTCTACATTTTCTTTTGAATTAAAAGCACTTAGTCTGATATAGCCTTCACCGCATTTACCAAAACCAGCTCCTGGAGTAGAGACCACGCCGGCTTTATTGAGGAGTGTGTCAAAAAATTCCCATGAATCTTTTTTACAATTAATCCAGATGTAGGGGGCATTTTGACCACCGGTGCAAGTGTATCCAAGTTTGCTCATCTGATCTCTTATAATAGTAGCATTATCCATGTATGAACCGATAAGTTCTTTAATCTGCTGACGGCCCTGATCACTGTAAACCGCCTCTGCTGCGCGTTGGACCGGATAGGATACACCATTAAATTTGGTGGACTGGCGACGATTCCAGAGTGCATGAAGAGAGTGAGAGTTACCCTCTGAATCATTAATCATACAGGATTTGGGAACAACTGTGAAGGCACAGCGTGTTCCAGTGAAACCCGCATTTTTGGAGAAACTTCTAAACTCTACAGCCACCTCTTTTGCCCCTTCTATTTCAAAAATACTGTGAGGGATATCCGGATCAGATATGAATGACTCATAGGCTGCATCATACAAAATGAGTGCTTTTTCCTGGCGAGCATAATCAACCCATTTTTTCAGTTCTTCTTTGGTTGCTACTGTACCGGTGGGGTTGTTTGGAAAGCAAAGATAGATCAAATCGACATGTTTTTGTGGTAGAGCCGGAATGAAATTGTTACTTTCAACACAATCAAGATACACAAGACCTTCGTATCGGCCTTCTTTATTTACTCCTGTTCTGCCAGCCATTACATTAGTATCGACATAGACAGGATAAACCGGGTCAGGAACAGCTACAGTGATATCTTCAGAGAGTATTTCCTGGAAATTTCCGGTATCACACTTTGCACCATCGCTAACAAAGATTTCATCTGGTTCAATATCAGCATTACGATCCTGGAAGTCATATTTGGCTATTTTTTCTCTTAAAAAACCGTAGCCTTTCTCAGGTCCATAGCCTTTAAAAGAAGAATCAACCCCCATTTCGTCCACCGCTTTGTGAAATGCTTCTGTGCATGCTTTAGGCAGAGCACGTGTAACATCACCGATTCCCATACGAATCATTGGTTTGTCTGGGTTTGCTTGTTGGAAACCCGATACTCTTTTTGAAATTTCAGAAAAGAGATATGATGATTTAAGCTTCAGGAAATTCTCATTGACTTTGATCATGATTCACTCCAGAATAAGAGATTTTTCAGATATTAAACACAGTCATGATACTAAATGCAGGATTCAATGTCAAGGAAAAAGAAGATTAAATGGGTTGGCTTTCTGCTTTAATTAGGATGCATGTTTTTTTGGGTTAACCATCTCCGAATACTTTTTGAATCGATTTTGCCAGTTGAGAAGACAGAAAAGGTTTTTGAAGTATGTCCTTGATACCATCGCAGAGTAACTCTTCTCGCTCATTTTCCAGCCAGTTCCCACTGGAAATAATCACTTTAACAGATTGATTAATGTTTCTCAACCTTCTGTAACACTCTTTGCCACTAAGTCCCGGCATCATCAGGTCAAGGATTATCAAATCGATCTCGTTTGAGTGTAATTTGTAATAATCAATAGCTTCATATCCATCACAGAAAACACATACAGAATAACCCATCCATGAAAGCATCTCCTTTAATGCGTTGCATATGCTGCTTTCATCATCTATGATCATGATTTTTTGTTTACAACAATGATTAGAAATTTTCTCATCAGAATGATTCAAACTCGAAGGTAGTTCTGAAACAGCAGGAAGTAAGATCGTAAAAGAAGCACCACAACCTGGTTCACTTTCCACTTCAATGTACCCATTATGGCTTTTGACAGTCCCATAAACACTGGAAAGACCAAGACCAGTACCTTTTCCGGATGGTTTTGTAGTAAAGAATGGTTCGAAAATCTTTGATTGAGTAACCGTATCTATTCCAGCTCCGTTATCTTTAAGAGTAAGTTTTAAATATCTGCCGGGTGTAACAGCATAAACTTTGCTTTTCGATGAATCTTCATTCATCTGACACACCTCGGTTTTGATTTCAAAATTGCCCCCTTCCGGCATTGCATCAAATGCATTCACAGCAACATTAACTATTGCACTTTGAATCTGAGCGGGATCACCCTTGATTACTGCTTCGGTGGTATCATAATGGCACCTTATATTTACTTGTTTATTAGTAGTATGTCTAAGTAAGTCTACTGTTTCTTCTATCATTTCGTGCATATCAATTGCACAGAACTGTAGTTTTCCTCTTCGGGCAAAAGTTAAAAGTTTTCTGGTAAGATCGGCAGCACGGGTTGATGCTGTTAAAATCATATCTGCATATTTTGAGAGTTTCTCATCGTTGTGGTATTGATGTTTTAATATATCAGCATAGCCGCTTATTGCTCCAAGAATGTTGTTAAAATCATGTGAAATACCGCCTGCAAGCTGACCTATAGCTTCCATTTTCTGTGCAGCACGAAATTGTTGTTCTATTTTGTTTTTTTCATTTTCCATTTCTTTGCGATTTGAAATGTCCCGTACTATGCCAATAAAACGGGTTTCTTCATTGTTGATTTGTTCAATAAGTGATATACTGATTTCTGCTGGAAATGAGATTCCATTTGCTTTGCATAGGCTGCATTCATGAGCTCGAATACGTTTTTCGTTGCAAGCTTTAACATCATTAACTAAAATGTTGAGTTGCAATGGTTCCATGAACTTAAAATGTTCATTGGGACCCGAAGATAACTCAAAGCCAAGTAACGATGATGCTGTACTGTTATAGAAAACTATTTTACCGCTTTCATCAAAAAGAATGATGGCATCAGGGGATGTCTCAATAAGTGTACGGTATAATGATTCCTTTTCTTTAAGCGTGCTTTGTGCTTTTTTACGTTGGTTAATTTCATGAAGGAGTGATTTGTTTTGATTAAATGACTGAACAATCAAAGTGGCTATACTAGAAAAAGGATTTTGTGTCTTTAGCAATGGACGAATTGGATCTGTAGAATTTGTGTTTAGAGATTCAGATATAAGGCGAAACGGTGTAGTGAATGAAATATGTAAGAAGATGATAACGAAAGAAAAACTTGAGATTAAAACAATAAGTAATAAAAGGAGGAATGTACTTTGAAGAGATAAGGTTTTGATCAAAATTAACACACTACATACTGCTGATAAGACTAAAGCAGAAAAAATGAGTTGTTTATAGTATCTTCTGGTAATCATTTAATAAACTCGTTTAAACTGGGGTTTTGTATAGTAATATACTGATATTACAATAATTAAGCAAAAACGACAAGCGTTAAATAATTACAGTTATTTAACGCCTTTCAATTACAAATCAATGCTACGTTTGTAGTGGTGCTCAAAGGATAGTGCTTGAGTAGTTGGTATTGATAATAGGAATAGTTTAGATAACTCAGCATTGCAAGTCATTTTTTATTTTGTGTCGTCCAAAAGGAGGTTTTAGCTCTATAATATAATTAAATCTCTTCTAATGATTCGTTTCGTATCCATCCACTAAGCCCCTCTGACAAACTTACGAGGGACCAATGTTCTCTTTCTCTGCGTAGCTCAACTTTTGTTCCTTCATGGGCAGTAAAAAGTACAGTTGAACCTTCTGGCTGGTTTTTGGCATCTACGTTTTCATCCAGAATAATAGCATATCGTGTAGTTTCAAGGTAATGAATTCTATGAACGGTAGATACTGAAAACAGTAAAAAGGGAATAAGCAGGATACAAACAGAAGTGATTAACAGGACTTTTTTCTCTTCTGAAGTAAAAAGGATTAGTGAAATTAAAATGGAAAGGGTGAGAAGTAAGATAAATACTATCGTAATTTGTGTATTGAGAGGAAACAGAGTGCTTAGATTGTTCATAACTGTTACTATGAAATGTTCTTCTCTAGTAGTGGTTCGGTCCACAAGAACTGTTTTAATAAAATTAAGATTAGTGTGGATATCATCATCAGTAGGATTTAAAAGAGCGGCTCTTTCATATTTCACTCTGGCCATTCCAGGTCTATTAAGTCTGTAATACACATTACCTAAGTTGTATAACACTGCACTGTTTTTCAAGCCAGAATCTAAAATTTTATTATAATATACTATAGCACTATCATATTTCTCTTGATCATAGAGGTCATTTGCAGTATTAAACCACTGTTCAACAGAAGTATGCTCCTGAGCAAATATGGATATAAATGGGATTAGCAGGAGAAATAAAGGCATAAATTTTACCGTTGATTTTTCGTTTTTAGAATTTTTCTCAAGTGTATTAAGAAAGATTGTAATTTTGCCCAGTAATTCATTGCGTGTTTTTTCATCCAAAGTTTTACCTCCAAAACGGAATTCATCGATTTTTTCCATCAGGATAGTAAGTTCGTTAATAGTATTTTCCTGAATTTCTCTTCTGAGCAGCTCTTTTTTTAATTCTTCAAGAGTTCGACCAGTAGCTTTAAAACCAAACTTATTAGAGATATATTTTTCTATTATGGAGGTAATCACTGTTAGAAAATCAGAAACCTGAGACTTTTGTGCTTCTTTTTTCAGTTTTTCAATGGAATTTAGAGCAGTTTTGAGAGCTCTTTGACGAACGATGTGTACATGATTCTCTTTTCTGTACTTAATGTGTTTTTTACAAATCAAGGAGCCTGCAATTAAAAGAAAAGGTATGGGAAACAGGATGTACCAAATAGGCTGACGGTATGGTTGTGGATGTTTATTGCGTAAATTAATCTCTCGTTTGATGTATCGTATATCAGATCCAAGCTGCCTAATTTCACCTTGGGTGAGATGGCGCGCTTGTGGCTCACTGGTAATATTACCAGGGGTAACGTCTACTGTAGCGGAACTTGTTTTTATAGTATTGTAAGCTTCGGCATTAGGATCAAAAAAGGTGTATTGGATAGGATTTATATTCAGTGTACCTTCTGAGCGAGGGATAATCAGGTATTGATAAGTTTTGCGTGTTGAGACACCATTGCCTGAAGTATCAACATGTACTTTTCTTTGAGGTGTAAAGACTTCCGCATTTTCTATTTGGGGTGACATGGGATCTGATAATCCCGAGGGTCGAGTGTTACCTGTTATGAATACATTCAGTGTAAGGGCTTCTCCGGCAGCAATTGTATTCTGGTCAACAGAAGAGCTGATTGAGAAACTACCCACTGAACCAGTGAAACCTTGTGGCGCGGGACGCGGTAGTGCTTTAACTTTTATTTTAACAGAGTTTGAGTAGGTACTTTGTCGGACAGCTTGAGTTCCCCCGAAGAAATCTGTGCCGAAGAAATCGTTGAAAAAAGGGTCTACCCGTCGTCTTTGGGTTCTTCTTATCTCTTCGTATTCAAATAAAAGTGGGTTTATTGTATACTCACCTGCATTTAAGGGAAAAATTGAATAGCTTAAGGAGTAGGTATTATACAGTTCTCCGTTAATCCTTTCGTTTCCGCTTGTAATTTGACTGGTAAAATGGCGGGTAATAGAAAAATCATCTGCTAAAACCCTTTCAATGCGTTCAACAGCACTTTGAAATCCCCGTTGAACTTGGATTGATGAACCCGATCTTTGAGAAACTTTAAGTGTCAAAACCGCTTGCTCTCCAACATAGAGATCTGATTTGTTGAGAATAAGCCTTACATAAATATCAGGATTTGCTATTTCTTCCTCAGATATATTTAAGGAAAGTGGATCGGTTCTAAGAGTTTTGTCATCTATATTTATTTTGAATGGAGGAACTTTAATATTACCGGTTTCGGTAGCCCTAACTCGGTAAATAAAAGAGAAAATGTATTCGGGAATATGTTTTCTTTTTCCACCAATGATTTCTGTCGTTATATTCTGTGATCTACGTTGACTGGTCCCAAGAAATCGCAATCCATTTACCTGAGGAAAATCAGGGACAGGAATAGAGCGAATGTTTTGATCTGTTTTTAAAGTAACTACAATATCGAACTGATTACCTATAGAAACATTTGTACGTTCTGTTGTAACCGTGAAGGAGTATTCTGCAAAAGCGGTAAAGAGAATAGAAGAGAATGTAATTATCATTAAAACAGTGTATTTCACAGGAAACGCTCCTCTAACCATGTATTTATAGTGCTAAAAAGCTTTCTGATACTTGAAGCATTGGTGAAATTATGATCTGCCCCCTGGATACATTTGAAAGATGCATCACTGTGATTAGTTTCTATAGCTTTAGTAATATACGATTTAGATTCCTGCATTGAGATCGTTTCGTCATTATCACCTTGTATTACAACTACTGGGTTCAAGTAGTGTTCTATATACTGTACAGGATCGATTCCATACATCGTGTCTGCAAATGATCTCTTCAGTTCATGAGGTCCGATTTCATATAATCCTCTTTCATTTGGGCCTTGTTCAATCAGTTTTTTATGGCGCATAACAAGCGAACGGGTGTCCGCAGCGGGAGAGAGCAGTATTAGACCATCGGCATTTAATTCCCGGGCACATAGAGCAGATACAAGCCCTCCTAAACTATGTCCAAGTAGAATGATTTTTGATGGTTGGTAGTTAGCACGTATGAACTGAGCGGCAGAAGAGAGATCGGCAGACATGGTTTGAATCGTCATGTCGTAAAACTTTCCATCACTTTCTCCAGCACCACGAAAATCGTAACGTAACGAAGAGATATTTCTTTTTGACAGGTATTTTGATAGTTTAACAAACAGATATCCTGGACCGATTCTGTGGCCGCTAAAACCATGAGAAACAATCACCCATGTATTACTTTTATCATTGGGCCGGTGAACTGATCCAGTTATTGCGCTATCATAGGTATTCCACTGTACCAGTTCAAAATCTCTATACATGTTTACCAATCCTTCTCTGGTTTCCTTATATCGGAAGATTGTTGTTTGGGTTTATGCAGATCGTCGGCATCATCAGCATACATTTCAATAAGCCTTTCGGCTTTTTCTCTCCTTAGCTCATCCTCTTCAAGCTGATCAGGTAATTGTGAATCTTGTTCTTCATTTAGATCGTTGTCTGTGGTTTGATCAAAATTCTGCTTTTTTTGCTGATCACCTTCATCATCACTTGCGTCTTGTTGCTGGGAGCTTTTAGATTCATCGCCATCTTCATCGTTTTCAGATTCATCGCCTTGTTGTTGTGAACTCTGTTGCTGCTCGAGTTCTTCAATCATTTGATGTGTAAGTTGAAGGTTCCATTTGGCGTCTTTGTCATCAGGTCTGATTTTTAGTGACTGAACATAGTTCTCAAGGGCAGCACTATACTTTTCCATTGCTGAAGGATCACCTGCAGACTGAAGCTGTTGTCCCTGTCTAAACTGAATATTACCGAGGTTATAATGAGCATCGACGAGGGTGTTAGGGTCTCTATTGGATAATGCTTCTTTGTACGACTCTTCTGCTAAATCGAATTGATTTAATCTGTATAAGGTTGAACCCCTGTTCATTCGAAGTTTTTCATTTTCTGGTTCAAGCAGCAGTGCATCTTCGTAGAGATTAAGGGCTTCTTCATACATACCCTGCTCATAAAGACGATTTGCTTCTCTGTTTTTTCTAAAAATCTCTTCTGAGTGAATGCCTGAAATGAAAACAATGAGCAATAATAAAAGAGAAATTTTACAAACCTTAACAGAAATTGCAATCATTCAAACCGTCCTTTCCAGGCACGTTTGATCTTTACCCTCTCAGATATAAAAAATTCTGTAATAATGAAAAGCAGCGCCAAAAAGAGGAACACTTGGTACCGTTCCTTAAGGTGTGTAGCTCTACTAACAGCATATTCATTTTTTTCCATTTCACTAATTTTTTCGTAAATTGCTGAGAAGTCAAAGTTACTTCCGGCGTGAAAATATTCACCACTGGTCTTAAGAGCTATTTTTTCCAGGGTTTCCGGGTTAAGTCTTGTCATAACAATATTACCATCCCGGTCTGTTTTGTATTCTACGGAAGTGCCACGATTTGATACAGGAATAGGTACACCTCTTTGTGAACCGATTCCAACGGTGTGTATTATTATTCCTTCCTTTGCAGCAGATTCTGCAGCTTCAATTACACCCCCTTCATGGTCTTCTCCATCAGAAATAAGAATAAGAACCTTATGCTTATTGTCATTTGACTTCATAGCTCTTCTGGCTTGATTAATGGCCTCTGCTATAGCCGTCCCCTGGATCTGAACCCAATCGGTTGACACTGGTTGAAGGAACGAAAGGAACGCCGCGTAATCCAGGGTCAAAGGGCATTGAACAAAACTTTCTCCCGCAAAAATTATAAGCCCCACCCTGTCACCCCGAAGCATACTGATGAGATTTCTAATCTCATGTTTTGCCCTCTCAAGCCTGTTTGGACGCAGATCTTGTGCAAGCATGCTCTTTGAAACATCAAGGGCAACCATAATGTCCACCCCTTTTCTTTCGATTTGCTCTTCTTTTGCACCAAACCTGGGACGCACAAGAGTGAGCACAGTAAACAAAATAAATAGAAGAAAAAGAGTTTTTTTCAGCAGAAATCTTCCCCTTGCAGAAGAAGGGGTTAGCTTTGGGGCCAGCTCAAGAGATACAAAACGGTTCATTGCTTCCCTTTTTCTTTTCTGAACGTAGAGAAAGAACAGGACAGAAAGAGGGATTAGAATTAAAAAGGAAAAGAGTTCAGGGTTTTCGAAAATCATAAAAGTACCCTATGGTATTCTTCTAAAAAATGTATTTTGAAGCACTGTTTCCAGTAACAATATGGCAAACCCGATAATTATCCACAAAAAGAAATAATCTTTGTAGGAGGTGAAAATTTTGCTGGTAATTTCACTTTTTTCTAGTTCGTCAATTTTCGCATAAATTTCCTGAAGTTCTTCTGTTTTCTCTGCCCGAAAATGGATGCCATTGCCGATTTTTGCAATTTCTTTCAAAAGCTCCATATCCAGGTCTGATTCAACCATTTGAATTCTCTCTGTACGTTCACCGGTAAAGGGGTGTACGGATTGGACTGGAAATGGCACCTGTCCTTCTCTGGCAACCCCAATACCATGGATCCTTATACCAAGCTCAGCTGCAGCCCTTGCAGCTGTGAGAGGAGGAATCTCTCCGGTATTATTTGCACCATCGGTCAGAAGTACTATTACCTGGTTTTCTGCTTCTGAATCTTTTAAACGATTTGCTGCGGTAGCGATTGCAGTTCCGATTGCTGTTCCATTACTGTAATCAGTATAGGTGACCTGGCCGACCATTTCTTTTAGTATGTTATGATCATGAGTAAGTGGTACTTTTGTGTATGCGCGTGCAGCAAAGATAACCAGACCGATTCTATCGTGCACACGATTACTAATAAACTTATTAAGGGTACGTTTAGAAACTTCCAATCTGTCGTCCGGTTGGAAATCAAGTGCTCTCATGCTGTTTGAGATATCTAGTATTAACATGATATCAATACCTTCAGAAGATACCTCGTGCTCAGTGGTGGATTTTTGAGGACGTGCCAGTGCAATTATCAAAAAACCGATACCGATGGGTTTGAGTAGCGCAGCCAAATGTCGCAATCTAAGAAAAAATGATGGAGGGACTTTTTTTAAAACAGTTGTATCAGAAAAGCGAATAGAAACTTTAAGTTTTTTTTCGCGTCTTAAATAGATCCACACCATTGGTATCCAGATTAGAAATAGTAATAAAAAATAGGGATCTCTAAACCTCATCACTTAACCTTTTTGAGTCTTGTGTTTGTAACGACTTTTCTTCCTTTTTTTCTTCTGAAGAAAACTGTGGTTTTGTTGATTCCAGAAACTTGTAGACTTCAGAGCTAAACTTATTCAAGGTACTGCTATCTGGAATAAAGCGGGCAAATTTGACTGGATCAGTGGTATCGAAAAACCACCGGGCACATTGCTTATTTTCTTTGTCGATGTCAGAAATTTCAAGCCAGGCAATCATTTCTTCGGTTGTGAATTCACTTGCGTTAATGTTATAGGTCCGTCCAATATAGCGCTTGAAAATTTCCGAAAGTTCAAAGACATGTTCTTTGATATAGCCAAGCTCAATCAAATTTTTCCCTTCAAGTGCTTTTAAAGCGCTGAGTGCTTCATCATAGGGTGGGGGAGGAGGTGGTGTAGCTGTAATTTCGGTTTTGCTCTTTTTTAATCTAACGGTAAGGAAAATAAGAGCAAAAATGAGTAGTAAGGTGGCAGGTAACCCTATCCACCACAAAGGAAAACGTCCGGTCCTTTGCTGCGCCTTTAGTTCCCTCACATCTAATTCGGAAATGTCATGGGGTAAGAGGGAAATGAAAGAAATTGGTATACGTTCACTGTATATTGTGTCCTGAACGCCATCTGTTTTTAGTATATATGGCAGGGCAGGTATTGTACAGCTTTGAGGTGTGAAAGTAGTGAGCAAGTATTGAAAAGTGTAAGCAACAGTATCTGAATCCGGTATTTTCCTTCTATCTTCAGACTGCTGTCTTAAATAAAAAGAACCGAAGGCCTCGTTTTGATCAGGAGTAATTATAGAAATGTTTTCTGGTACAGAGAGCCTTATAGTCAAATGTATAGAATCGCCTATACTAATACTATCTGTATCTATTATGGTTTGGATGTTTTTTGAATAGGCACTAAAGGTAAAGAGAATAGAAAAGATAATACCTGAGCATATTTTCAGGCTCATTAGTTCGCTCCTGCGATAAAGATAGTGACCTGAACAATTCCAACTACAAACCCCAAAACACCCCCAAGATACTCTATTGATTTGAGTTCGCGAGAGGAGATGTCGTAGACTATTTTTTCAAGGCGTTCAATCTCAAATTTTTCGATCTTTTCTTTAATAATTTTTCTAAAATCCAGTTTGTTTTCCAGAGATGAAAAAAGTCCCTCAACAATTTCGGGCAGGTTTCTTTTCATTTCGATTACAAGGTGCTCAGATATTTTTGAAGTCATATCCTGAGGGACAAACATAGAAATGAGAGGGTTAGAGCCCATTTTTTGGCATATGAAATCATCAATTTTTGTTTTTATCAAAGCACCGGTTTTATCGTGAAACTCAGGACTGTCTGCTATTGCACGAATATCCTTGTGTGATATAAGCTCCCGCTCAATCGTATCGGCAATCTTTTCTGCCAAATCTTGTTTTCGCTTTGGGATTAAACCAATAAACTTAATACCCAAAATACGAATTTCTCGTCTTGGGCGAAAGATCATTCTGACAGCGACATAATTAGTAAGCCACCCAATGAGGGCGCTAATTACAGGTATAAGAAAATAAAAGTAGTAGTTTTCCATAATATCTGAGTACGTATTTAAATAGGTTTTTATTATTGATCAGTTTGCCAGTTTATTGCAGGCTATAAAATAAAGCAAATGCTGACTTCAAAACAACTATGAAAGTAGTTTTAAAATAATATATAATTAAGATTTAAACCCTTTTTTCTATAGCTAAATAAACGTTGGTATATTCTCTTTGGATACTCTGGGATCTAAGCTGGAATAAAAGTCGGAAGATAACTATATTGAAGGTAACTATATATAGAGTTAATTTTAAGGTATTTAGATGAATTTAAATTTTTCGTGGGTTATACCCCATAAACTTGCAGGTAGTGCTAAACCTTTTTTTTCAGAAAAAGTTTCTGATATCGAATGGCTTTCAAATCAGGGAGTGAAGGTACTTGTATCGTTATGTTGGCCAGGTAAATTAATGGAGAAAAAATGTAGAGATGCCTCTATAGAGTGGAAGTACTTTGAGATACAGGATTTTGGGATCCCGGCTGATTTGGCTAGATTTGATGATTTAGTTCAATTTATAATTGACCGCATTGATGCAAAGAAACCTTGCAGTGTACACTGTCAGGCTGGAATTGGTAGAACGGGTTTAGTTTTGTCATGTGTTATGGGTCGGTATTTTTCGCTAACTTCAAAATCAGCAATTTCGGCGGTAAGAAAAGTGCGAAGTGCAGTAGAAACAGTTGAACAGGAAAACTTTATAAAGAGTTACTTAAATCAATATGAAAATAGAATTTGATATCAGCAGATTTTTGATTGAGGACGAGGAAAAATTAAGTCCTTATGCTAAAAAAAGTAGTGAGTCGTTTGGCAGGCAGCATCCTATAAAACGTGATCCGTTTAGACTCGAATTTGCTCGTGATGAAACAAGGATTCTTCACTCCCCACCTTTTAGGCGCCTTAAGCATAAAACCCAGGTGTTTCTTTCGCCAAATAATGATCATATTTGTACACGAATGGAGCATGTTCTTCATGTTTCCAGTATAGCTTCTGTTATTGGGCGGTGTTTGAGTCTCAATATCGATCTGATTAATGCAATCGCCAGGGGGCATGATCTTGGGCACCCACCATTTGGTCATGCTGGTGAAAGAGTGCTAAATAAACTTATTAAAAATAGGGGCGTTGAGAACGGTTTTAAACATGAAGTACATGGATTAAGGGTTGTTGATAAGCTTACCAATTATGGAAAAGGTCTTAATCTTACCTACGAAGTGAGAGATGGAATCATTACTCATTGTGGTGAAAGTTTTGATAGAGTAGTGACACCGGATCGCAGTCGGTGTCTTCTGGAGCTTGAACAAATTACTGACAGATGTCATCTTCCGGCAACTCTTGAGGGATGCTTGGTACGGCTGGTTGATAGAATAGCGTATTTGGGCAGGGATTTAGAAGACGCTATAAAAGCAGGGTTGATTAAGAAAAATGATATCCCTCCGGAAATCTCAAAAGGACTTGGTAGTGATAATGGGAAAATAATTGGATCATTTGTTAACAATGTAATTGCAAATAGTGTCGGACATGATGCAATTATCATGAGCGAAGAAGTATTTGAGTTGATGAAACAATTAAAAAACTTCAACTATACTCATATATATCTTCATCCTGAAGTTGAAAGAAAATCAAAAAAGGCTACTTATATGCTTGAGTTGCTCTATACTGAACTTGAAAAAATATTCGATAAAACAGAAAGAGGGCAAAATAGTTCACTGGCGATTAACATTATTAGAGAAACCCCTACAATGGAAAATTTCTTTAATTTTATTAAAAACACAAATTACAACGAAAAAACACCATCATGGCGTATTATAACTGATTATATAGCAGGAATGACTGATTTGTATGCAGAGCGTGTTTTTTCCCAACTCTTCATGCCAGCACCGGTCATATAACGTGAGGGAAAATGGGTATTCAAAAACAATTAGGATCATTTATACTTTATGAGCTCTGGATTTCCTTTTGGAATAAACCAAATTGTAAATGCCCAAAATGTGGTAATGTTAATATCGATTATTATGATCCATTTTTTTTTGCACCGTTGAGGTCCTTAAAAGGTAAACGTAGACTTATATGTTTATCATGTCATTTTGTCTGGCGTTCATCAAAAAACTCCAGTAGTTTTGCAAATCGTTTTGGACATAGAAAATTTTAAGTTTGCTTTCAGCAATATCGATTGGTTTTGAGGTTTTAATGTTCACATTACAAGCGGTTTCTGTCATACTTTTCATTTGCTGACTCAAACTTAACATGCAGACCTAATGCAAGCATAATACAAATTTTCATGTTGTTTATTACACTACGGCCCACGCACTTAAACAGATTAAAACTGTATGGACGGGTTTTAATTTTGTGGTGTGGCTGTAAAACAAAAAGGCCCTAACTAACCATGTTATAGCAAGTTAGAGCCTTTGAATTTAATCGGGGCGACTGGATTCGAACCAGCGACCACTTGAACCCCATTCAAGTACGCTACCAGGCTGCGCTACGCCCCGAACAGAGCCTAATATAAATCATGAAATACCGATTGCACAGTTGTTTTTTAAATTATTTAAGAATGATCTTTTTTAAATAATTTTTCCTTAAGTCTTATATTGCGCTCCTTTAGACTAAGCTGACATCCACAATAATCCTGTCGGTATAAACCAAGACTATTACTGAGAGCTATACTTTTTCTAAATCCATCCTTTTTCTTAAAATTGAAAGGAATATATTCCATCTCTTGTTCTCTGGCTGCTAAAGCTCCTGTTTCATTTAACATGGTAATGTTTTTGTGAGGGCTCACACTCATTACAGATGTAAAAGCAGACCATCCTAAATTTTTGCAAAAAGAAGCAGTACGTCTTAATCTCAGTAAAAAGCATTCACGACACCTCTGCCCACCTTCTGGAGTATTCTCAAGATCTTTTACTACTTGAGTCCACAAAGAGGGCTCATAACTATCTGCGCTGAATGGTATATTGTAGCGTTCTGCAACTTTTTGGGCTTCGGCAAAACGAAGTTCATACTCTGTAACAGGGTATATGTTATGATTACAAAAAAAACAATGTAGCTGATATTCTGCTCTCAATAGATTAATTACGTAAGCTTCATCCGGTGCACAACATATATGTAACACTATTTTAGGAAGCACAGACATAGCTCTATCCTCCTGGAGCAATGGAGTGTGAGTGTAGATGTGAAATAAAGGAGTTTTTCCTCTTTCTGAATTTTATAACATTATAGATTCCCAGAAAGGAAGCGTATAGGGCCAAAACTACCAGAAAACCTTTAAAGCCAAAGAAAGCAGAAAAAGGGAAAAGCAAAGAGATGAATACAATGCTCATACAAAGAATAATAGAGCGGGTAATATAGAAGCTGAAAATATATTTTCGATAATCAATAGGACTTTGCCCAATAAACCGTAAGAAACGGAATCCTTCCTGTGCCGATTTACTTCTAAGTCGCTTGTGTTTAGAGAAGTTACTCATGATTTCATCCCATCCGTTTCTTTGCACATAATGAAATATCATAGGTAGGATGAATCTGGTATGATTTTGCTCTAAAAGTATTTCTACCATTGGTGGTATAAGGTCCTTTTCGGCAGGCATACTCTTAAAAGCCTTGTTTAGATAATGAAATGAGGTGTGGTTCTGTCCAAGTTCTTTATAAAAATCTGCGAGAAACCAGTAATCTTCTGTACAATAAGGTTTTTCCTGTTCAATCACCTGTTTTACAATTTTAACCATTTGAGTATAGGAGCCAGATGATCTTAAAAAAATGTAATAATCCCTGAGAATTTCAGAATTATCCGATTCAAGGGAAAGTGCTTTTTGAAAGCACTTTTCTGCTTCATCATATTCTTTTTGCTCTGTTAACGCGATGCCTTTTACCCTGTATCCTTCTGAGTCTATAGGGGCAATGTCGATTGCCTTCTGGGCAGAGCGTACAGCAAGCTCAGTTTGGTTGCTACTCAAGTACACGTAGGCTAAATCAACATAGCCTACCGGAGAGTTAGGGTAGAGTCTAATTGATTCTTTAGCAATTGAGGTGGCTTTTTCTATCTGGTTACCCTGAGAGAGACAGAAAGCAAGACGAGACATAAACAGAATGTTTTTGGGGGATTTTTTCAGTGCATTCTGGTACAGTTTTATAGCAGTATTTGGTTTACCCATAAAAAGGAGGTGGTCGGCGAAAAGATCCCTTACTTCATCTAGATTAGGGTTAATCTGCAGTGCTGCTTCAAAGCAAACCTCAGCGTCTTCAAAACGACCTAATCTGTTGTAAGCGATAGCTGCATTTCTGAATGCTTCGGGATTTTCAATTTTTCCCTGTTTCTTTATTTTTTCAAAATAGTAGATAGCCCTGTGTGGGTTATTGATTTCAGTGTAGTACCAAATCAAAGCAGTTAGAACCGGTTCACTTTCGGGTTGGTACTTCAGGGCATTTAAAAGATGCTTCCCACCACTTTTTACCTGGTTTAACATTGAATGGGCATAGAATAGCCCTAACAGGCAATCAATGTTGTTTCTGTTCAACTCCAGTGCTTTATGGAGAAATGGCAAAGCTTCTTTAGGTTTGTTTTGCTCAATGTAGATCCTGGAATAGAGAAAATAGATCTCCCATTCATCTTTGAAGAAATCTTCATATTGATTGAGCAATTCATAGGCATCATCAAAGAGGCAAAGCTCAAGTAATTCCTGTGTTTTATCCACAAGTTGGGCTAAATCTAACCATTGTTCCATTTTTATGCTCTATGCTCCAAATTTTTAAGAGCCTGATTATTTACTAAAGGAGATATGTTGGGTACTTTCTCTTAAAGCACAGATCCATTATTTTAAGTATACAAAAACCACCCAAAAAAGAGAAAACGGTAGTTAGTACCACAAGAGGGGACTCAATCATATCTGGTCTTACAATATACCAAAGAATCATGGCTAAAAGTGCCATCATAATTGGGATACCAAAAACGACCAATCCTACAATCCCTGAGTGTGGGACAAAGTGAGTGAATTGAATTGTTTGCCCCAGCTTATAGTTAGAGGTATCAACTACAGCAATAGACGCTTTCTTAGCATTCTCTTTTCCTGCACAAGATAAACACCCACCACCACAGCCGCCTCGTTTAGGTTCAGATACATTACAATCACTTTGGAGTATAACCAGAAGATTGTTTTTATTGATCTTACAGATCGTTCCACTGCGTTTTTCTTTTTCAATAAGTTTTATCATATTATAGCTTGAAAGAGGTTAAAATGTCTGTCCTGGTCTATAGTGTACGATTTTGTTATTTAAAAGATAAACACGATCGACAGATGCTCCCAAGTTGCAGAGGGTTTCATAACCGATTGTTTTTCCTAATACCGCAATATCATCTGCGTGGATTTCGAGTTCACCCTGAGAGCCAATTGCTACAACTTCATCCCCAATTGAGATATCTGGATTCGGGCCTGCATCAACCATTGTATAATCCATTGTAACATTACCAGCCACCTTATAACGTCTGTATCCGATAAGCAGTTCACCTTTGGAACTTAGGAACCTTGGGTAACCGTGAGCGTATCCAAGAGCAACTGTTGCTATCCATGTTTCACAGTTAGTGACATAGTGTCCACCATAAGAGATCGCAGTATGAGCGGGAACTTTTTTCATTTTTACTATTCTGGATTTTAAGGACACGACCTGTTTTAAATTAAGAGAAAAGTTCTGAGTCGGGTCTGGTTTACACCCATAAAGAGCTATACCAGGCCTAACCAAGGTGCATTCATAGGGATTAAAGCGCATGCAGGTAGCACTGTTTCCATAATGGATATGGAGTGGGGGGGAACCCCGTTCAATCAGATTTATGATGCAGTTTCTAAACAGTTTCAGTTGCTGATCAACACTTGTTGTCTTTGGTTCATCAGCACAGGCCATGTGAGTATATACCCCTTCGAATTTAAGGGACGGGGAATCTTCAATCACATTTATTATTTCATCGAGTTCGTTGGGCAGTAAACCCATTCGACTCATTCCTGTATCGATATTTATATGAAATCTTACATTAAGCGGATATGACTTCCATCTGTATAAGTCTGATGGATCGTTTAGAGAGAAAATTAAATTATTATCAAAACCGACGCGAAGCTGATCTTCTGTTGCACGACCCAGTACAAAAATTGAGCCAACGATGCCTGCTTTTCTGAGAGCAAACGCCTCTTCAGGTCGTGCTACTGCAAAAAAGTTAACCCCACCATCACGCTCAAGGGTTCGTGCAACAGCAGTGCTACCGCAACCGTAAGCACAATCTTTAATGACAGCCATAACCTCGGTTTTATCGGGGATTAAAGAGCTGATTTCTTTAAGATTATGCAATAAATTGTCGAGATTAACCTCTATGTGAGGAGAATAGGGAGAAATAATCTCTTTTATTTTAACTTTTGTCCTACTATCTTCCATTCACCATCTTCTCTCTTTCTAAAAAAGCAGGAGAGGTAATTTTCATGACAAGCAGCACCTGTTTGATCAATTTTAAAAAGAAGTGCATCACCATCACAATCTATGAAAATATCACGGACCTTTTGAACATGCCCAGATGTTTCACCTTTTTTCCAGCGTTTCTGTCTGCTTCTACTCCAGTAGACCATATCACCTGACTCAATAGTTTCTGAAAGGGTCTCTTTATTCATATAAGCAAGCATCAACACTTCATTACTCGTTGCATCCTGAGCTATTGCAGTTACAAGACCTTTTTCATCAAATTTTACCAAATCCAGCAAATTCATTAAGAAAAACCTCCATTAGAAATGATACATCAACAAAGCTTAATGTGCAAATTTTATTCCATGAACTTCTATTTTTAATTCATTACATTCAGGTATTCAAAACACGCTCCATAAGCCTGTAAGTAGTCGTCCGGGACCGTATATTGAACACGCCTTTAAAAGAAGTTTTAAGCAAGAAAGTTTGGAAAATACTTAATGCAAGAGAAAGCTGAAGTAAAAATTAGATAATCAACCTAGTTAAGGCCATAGAAAAACGGGGCACGTAATACAAATACCCCGTTGAATAATATTAAAACTGTTTATTCTCTGATTTGCCCATTTCCTTCAACCACCCATTTATAGGTAGTAAGGTCTTCTACTCCCATTGGCCCCCTAGAGTGTAACTTATCGGTAGAAATACCTATTTCGCATCCCATTCCGTATTCTCCACCATCGGCAAAACGAGTGCTGGCATTCACGATTACAGAAGAGGAATCAACCAGAGTTATAAATTTTGACATCTCCTCTTTTGATTCTGTAAGTATAGAATCGGTGTGATGTGAGCCATAGTTATTAATATGTGCAATTGCTTCATCAATACTATCAACCGTTTTCACTGCAAGTCTAAGATCCAAGTACTCTTCAGCCCAGTCACTTTCACTGGCAGTACTGATGTTTTCACCAAATGTAAGTATAGCTTCATCACCGAAAATTTTGACACCCTTATGCTGCAAAGCAGAAAGGATCTTCTTTTTAAAATCAGCAGAAAGGCGACTATCAAGAATTAGTGTTTCCATTGCATTGCATACCCCCGGCCTTTGAACTTTTGCATTTACCACAATGGGTAAAGCCTTGCTTTCATCGGCATTAGGGGAAACATAGATGTGACAAATTCCCTTATAATGTTTGATCACTGGTATACGGCTCTTTTCAACTACCATTCTAATAAGATTTTCACCACCTCTTGGGATTATTAAATCTATAAAGTTTTCCAACTTAAGCATATGCTCAACAGCGCTTCTATCAGTAGTTGGGATCACCTGAAGAGCATTCTTAGGAAGCCCAGTGTCTTCAAGCGCCTGACTAAAAAGAGAGGCGAGTGCCATATTTGAGTAGAATGCCTCGGAACCGCCACGAAGAATAACTGCATTTTGTGATTTCAAACATATCGCAGCGGCATCAATGGTTACATTTGGTCTGGATTCGTAAATAATTCCGATTACCCCTATAGGTACTCTCATTTTTTCAATAATTAGCCCATTTGGCCGTTCTCGTCGATCATACTTTTGTCCTACACAGGATTTTAACTCGGCTACTTCCCCCAAACCCCTAATCATTGAAGTAATAGTTTTGTCTGAAAGGGTTAGTCGATCAAGCATAGCATTCGATAGACCCTTGTTTTTTCCATTTTCAAGGTCTTTACTATTTTCAGCTTGAAGGGATTGTTTTTGTGATTCCAAAAGCTCAGCCATGCGTACCAGTGCCTTGTTGATTTCACTTACCTTTACGCTTTGAAGAGTCATTGCGGCATTTTTACTTTTATTAGCTATTTCAGCGACCATGTTTTCGGTGTTTTTTTCTTCCATTGTATTAAACCTTGATCAGAGTTTAGGTAAAGAATATTTGGTTGGGTTAAAAGTGGTAGTGATTAGATAACAAAGTAATTTTTGGTTTTTTTGGGGTCAATAGTATGGGGACGGAGTTGCGTATATTCTTCTTGTGAGAATGGATATTATTTGGGACGGAGTTGTTTTTCAACTTCTTCAATAATCCCTTATCTGTAGTTTTTTTTAAGAGATGATATCTAAATCTGAATCGGATAAGGGGGTGCATCAATGCTACGAAAAGTTGGACATACCAGCTTTTGGAGGAATAAGGGTCGAAGGAATTAAGAGTTAAAGAGTGTAAAAATTGATATAGTTAAATGAGGTAGTATCGCCACTTCTCCGATGTACCTTTTTTTATAAGCCTGTACACTGAACTGGCATTTATATCTAGGAATTGGGCAATCATATTGATGGTATACCCATAGCCATCTTGAGAGACTTTGCAAAAAATGGCTTTGGTTTTGGAATTTATACAATTATACCCTCTGCTTACTACTCTTGCAGGAGGTGCTTTGTTTTTATTACATACGTTGTGGAAAATTGTGCTTAAAGATGGGCGGTTTTGGATTAATTGAGTCTTTATACAACGAATTTTTTGGAATTTCATAGTTGTTTTATTTACAAAATCAGGACTGCCGATTATTCTATTATCTCTTAATACTCTTTCCTTGCTAATACCATCAATTTCACACGAAGAACCTATGAGCTGCCACTCTTTACCAGGTTTGTTTATTCCATTTTCTAACCATTCAATGTACTCCTTACGAGCATCAATTGTGGTTTTGCCAAAACACTGCAAAGTATCAGAAAGTGAAAACCAGTCTCGGTTATCTGTTCCTATTATACATGAGTGACCAGACCAGTGATATTGTGAAAGGTCTTTTAAGTCTTTGTGTAATCGTGAGCTAAGAGGATCGAGATGTACATGCCGTATAAGATCCCGGATGTACCAGTGGTGCTGCACCAGAGTTGACTGGTATCTGTCTTGAAACAAGTAACCATGTCTGCTATGACGGATATTGTAGTATCTGGCATGAGAGCCATTAATCCTTCGCATTATAGTAGAAAGGGGAGCATTAAGTGGGCGTAAAATCATCTGATAGTGGTTATCCATTAGAACATAACCAAAGCACTGACAACCGCTCTCCGTTAAAACATCTCCAACTTTTGATAAAAATCTCTCTTTATCATGGTTGTCTCTGAAAAGCTCAATACCGTCTATACCCCGTGACATCACGTGGTGTATCTCTCCGAGAAGAGAGATGCGGGCTTTTATTGGCATAACTATAAGATAAATCTGTATTTAGTGGGAGGCAAAGGAATAATAGTAACCAGACGAAAATTTATGAAATGGAATTCAAACTCCGTCCCCACCCCTAAAATCTACAAATAATTTGTACCACATACGATTAATAGCCTATATTCTCTATCTTTTATATTCCATCTTACCGGTTTAATCAGGAGATACAATGCCAAGACAAAAAATCGGAGATACAGAAACTTGTTTGGAAGTTAGAAGTTTTGATGCCCCTATTCCATTAAATGAATACAACAAATTACCCAAAAAACCACTGTATATAATACTGGATAACCTGAGGAGTGCTTTTAATGTTGGATCAATTTTTAGACTTTGCGATGCTATGAGAGTATCGGGGCTTTTTTTGTGTGGTTACACTGCTTGCCCACCTAATTTGAAACTACTAAAAACATCACTTGGAACTATCGATTATGTGCCGTGGAAAACCTTTGAAAATGCTGTTGATGCCGTAGATTACCTTCATTCTAACCAAATAGAGGTTTGGGCTGCAGAAACAACTTCCAGGTCAGAAAAATATGATTGTGTTGATTTCCCTAAGGCTTTAGGGGTGGTGTTTGGAAATGAAGCTTTGGGCGTAAGTCGGGATGTGCTTGAAAAATGTGATTCTATTATTGAAATTCCACTAAACGGGTTTAAAAACTCAATTAATGTGGCAGCCTCATGTGCTGTCATTGGATTTGAAATACTGAAGCAGTTTGAAGCAAAATCGTAAAATGATTATAAATACCACAAAAAATAAACGGTTACAAAAAAATGTAACCGTTATTTTTAAAAGATCCTAACCAAGAGTTTATCGATCGCTTCGCCAAGCATTACGCTTTTCATCACGAAGACGTTTACGTTTGGAAGAATTCAAACGTCTTTTACGTTCTTCACTTGGTTTCTCGTAGTGTCGATATTTTTTCACATCCGAAAGAATACCAGCTCTTTCACAGGTTTTGCTAAAACGACGTAGAGCTTTTTCGAATGCTTCATCCTCACGTACTATGATACCATTCATGCAATTTCACCTTCTTTCCATATTTTTATGGTTTATGCAGACTCAAAAAAATATATACTGCATATTTAATAATCAAGATTTGATTAAATTGGGTTCTTTTCCATCCTGCTTATTTGGTTAACTTTCATTTCATTGTAGTAGGATTGTATCTTTAAAGGGTATACAACACAAACTTAAGAGGGAAAAAATGATAGATTTTGCTCTTGATAGAATAATTGATAGTCCCCCCCAGGCTTTGAGAGGAAAAAAGATCGGGGTTGTTTGCCACGCTGCCTCCATAAATCACGAATATAAACATATCATTGACCTTCTGTTCCAACATAATGAATATGTTTTAGCAGCAATTTTTGGTCCTCAGCACGGTGTACACGGAGAAACTCAGGATAATATGGTTGAATGGGAGGGCGCAATTCACCCAAAGCTCTCTATTCCTGTCTACAGTTTATATGGAACTGTAAGAAAACCTACTAAAATGATGCTTCAGGGTTTAGACGCTCTGATTTTCGATATTCAGGACGTGGGTGCAAGGCCATACACTTATATATGGACACTTAAGCTTTGTATGGAGGCTTGTGCACAGCAGGGGATTCCTTTATGGGTGCTTGATAGGCCAAATCCCATTGGTATGATTCCTTGCGATGGCCCGATGCTTAATGAACGTTTTTTCTCCTTTGTCGGTGGAGCAAATATACCTCTTTGTCACAGGTTAACAATGGGAGAAATGGCAACAATCATTAAACAAACCTATGTTACTGACTGTGAGTTGAATGTTGTTTGGATGGATGGTTGGTGGAGAAACTCTTTATGGTCTCAAACCGGACTACCATGGGTTATGCCGTCTCCAAATATGCCCACCCTTGATACTGCTCTTGTCTACCCAGGTCAGGTGCTTCTTGAAGCAACTAATCTTTCTGAGGCAAGAGGTACTACCCGTCCTTTTGAACTCTGCGGTGCCCCGTATATACCAATTGAAAGTGTTTTAGAATCACTAAAAGATGCCAACCTTTCTGGATGCATGTTTAGAAATCATGGCTTTATACCAACATTTCATAAGTGGCATGGCTGTTTTTGCAATGGTTTTCAAATACATGTTACAGATCCATCACTGTTTCATCCAGTTGAGACTACGGCTGCAATTTTAAATGCTGTAATTTCAACTGCTCCAGATGAATTTGAGTGGAAACAACCACCATATGAATATGAACATGAAAAAATGCCCATTGATATTCTTTCTGGAGATACGTCATTTAGAACATCAATTGAAAATGGTGTGCCCTCACAGGAGCTTAGAAAAAATTGGTTATCGCAGTATGGAGAATATAATGAGCTTTTTAAGTCGGTAGCTCACTATCCGGAGGAGAGGGGATGAGAGGGTTTGTTCTTGCTGCGGGATTTGGAACAAGATTAAGGCCCTTGAGTAATTTTTTCCCCAAAGCGCTTGTATCGGTGTGCGGGAAGCCGTTACTTGAAAGAAATCTAAAGTATTTAGCTTCTCAAAAGTTCAAGGCATTTGCAGTAAACTCTCACTATTTGCATGAGCAGCTCAAAATTTTCGCAACTAGTTTTAACATACCATTTAGACTCTTTCATGAAGAAACGATTCGTGGAACTGGTGGGGCACTTTATTACGCAAAAGAATTTCTTAAACAGGATGATTATTTTTTTGTAATGAACGTGGACATCATAAATACTTTTGATATTAAAAAAGCTGCTTCAATTTTTGAAGCCTCACAGAATATATGTTCTCTTTTATCGCAAAATGTCAAGAGCAACGGAACTATTATTTATAATCCTGGTAATAATTGTTTCATAGGAACAAAAGATAATAAAAAGAAAGATACACCAGACTTTGAAGCAAACTTTACAGGATGTGCATTCTATCGAAAAGAATTTCTTGAGTTGATTAAAGAAGATGATTTTTCCATAAAATCAGTGTGGAAAAGAGCTGTTGAGAAAGGATTGCATGTAGGTGTACAATTTGTTGATGGATATTGGAGAGATGTTGGAACACCCGAAGCTTTAGCACAGATTCATTTCGATATGCTTGAAAATGTAGTAGATATGGATCATCCTTCAGATCTTATTATTGATAGAGATAGAAAAATCTGCTATCACAACCAAATGAATAAAAAAAATATCGAGAAACTAAAACCGCTAAGTTGGGTTGAGCAAAATTATATCCCTGAAAATGTAACTGTTAGTCAGAGCGTCATATTACCAAATTCCAATCTTAAGCCTGGGTTAACGGAAAGAAAAATTATTGGATCCTGGGGGGAAATTTCTTTTTAAGATGAAACTGCAATCAGAGCAAATTACATTCATAAAAAAAGCACTAGGCTCTTTTGATCCTTATTGCTGGAAAATAGAGATGGCCGGACAGGCTGCATCGCAGCGTAAATTTATTAGAATATCAAAAGAAAATGTATCAAAAATACTTATGGTTTGGGATAGTAGCGATCAAGGCTGGAAAAGGTTTTTGGGAATTGCTTCCGAACTCAACCAAATCGTGCCATATTTACCACATATTTTCAGCAGTAATGCCTCTTTGGGGTTGATTCTTGAACAAGACTTAGGAGATTTCACTTTAAAAAAGATCTGTACGGAATATAAAAATGATCAGAATATTATTAAATCAGTGTATATGAAAGTTATTGATGCACTGTTTGAGTGGCAACAAATAGATTACAACAAAACACCTGTTCTTGCATCACAAATAATGGATGATAAAGTTTTTTTATGGGAAACACAATACTTTGCAGAACATTGTGTGAAAGAGTATTTTGGTTTGTCCAAACTGCTTTCAGAAAAGTGGGAAAAACAGAGATTAAACCTTGCACGAGAGGCCACTCGAGGTGAAGTATGCTGTATTCACAGGGATTTTCAGTCCGAAAATATTCTGCTTCACGAAGATAACATTAAATTCGTTGATTTTCAAGGTGCCCGTTTAGGCCCACCTTACTATGATCTAGCATCTCTTCTATTGGATCCTTACATTGATACTTTTGATAAAACTGTACTTGATGAACTTAATTGCTATTATATGAAAAAAAAGCCTGATTTCGATAATCGACAGTATTTAATATGTTCTGTTCAAAGACTTATGCAAGCTTTAGGAGCATACTGTAATCTTTCATTGAATAAAGGCAAAAAGAGATATACAACCTATATACCTATAGCATTGGCAAGACTTGAAAAAGTTTTATGTTTGTTGCCTGAATATACTTATATCTGTAGAATAGTAAGAGAATGTATTTCCAAAACAGGTGTTCGCAAAGTACTCTAAATAATTTTCGTAAAATAAAGACACCTTGTACCTGATACATTGTCATTATCAATTATTCTTCTCATTATTTTGAACATGTTTAACAACTAGACTAGACAAAACTAAATGGCTTATCAGCTTACGCTTTTTTTGATCTGTGTAGCAGGTTCGTTCTTTTTTTCCGGATCGGAAACCGGGTTTATATCTTGGAATACCCTAAAAGTTGCTCACAGAGCAGGTTTGGGTAATTTAAAAGCTCGGCTTGCACTCTATCTTATGAATCATAAGGAGAGATTTCTCACCACGATACTCATAGCCAATAATTTGTGTAATGTCGGTGCTACACTTGCGTTTATAAATATTTTTATTCTCCTGGACCAGATATTACCCTTAGATGTAGGCCAAATTCCATCTCCGGAATCTTGGTTTCTTACCCCAGTGATGGTTCTTTTTGGTGAGATGCTTCCTAAAACTTTATTTAGAATATATCCATTTAGAATGACTTTCAAATCAATTCCACTCCTTGCAGGTGTTTATGTATTAGCTTACCCCTTCTCCTACATACTTGCACTATTTACCAAAATTCTTGGGAGAAGTTCCATAGATGGAAGTGAATCCTATAAAACAAAGGTAAGAGAGGAGGTGTTAATGATTGCCGGAGAGGGGGCAAGGAGAGGCACTTTATTTGAAACCGTTGATACGCTCATTGATAATGCGTTTCATCTAAAAGACATAACAGTGGGTGAGATAGCTTACAGTATTGGTGATTGGATAAATGATTATGGGTGCATCAGACGCTCTTTAAGGTATAAAGAATTGATTCAGAATATAACCGAAGATGAAGAGGTCGTTATTTTTGATGATGATTGTACTACGCCCGTAGGGTATTTCAATATATTAGATGTTGCATTTTTGGATGAAAGAGCTGATTTGAATTCAATTGTAAGAAAATTACCGAAAATGAAAAATGATGTTTCTTTACTGGAATGTGTCAGAAAAATTAAAGAAGATGCACCCAGATTTTACCTTATTGAGGATAAAAATGGCCAAACTACGGCTATTTTGGATCGGAGAATTTTATTTAAAAAGGCTTTTGTTAAGATAAGCCCTGAATACCTATCTACTTAATAATCATCTTTCATAGTTTTTCCTTGCTTTTGACCCTAATAAAATTTAACTTATTAAGTTATATTTAATAAATATTCCATATTTTTTAATTAAAAGGCCAAATATATAACTTCTTTTAGAGTCTTAAGTTAACCGCTTTATTTAGGTACTGTGCCTTTAGCTCAGTTACTTTTCACTTGGTTAAAGTACTTTTGCTTGGTACAATTAGAGTAGAGGTTTCAAGGCTTTCTTTCTTACCTTTAATACAGGGGCAGAAAGATAAGAAGTATGATTCTAAAGTAAGATAATGGACACGGAAATATAAATATGAAAACAAACAGATGGAATGTTCTTTTTACATCCTCAGAGTCTGGTGCAAAAATTAAACCTTTCAGTATCTCTGGTACTTTAATTGTTTTGTGTTTGATTTTTTCACTAATCGGGGTAGCAGGTTTTGGTAGACTGGTTTATTATGGTGCATCTTTTGGTATTGCAAGGCTTGGATTGTACGAAATTAGGCGTGAAAATCAGGGGTTACTTTCAAAATTAAGGTTTCTTGAAAAAATCATTGAAGAAGAAAAAAATAAAATAGATGGAATAGTAAGCTATGAGAATAATGCACGACTTAGGTATGGGTTAAATTCAATTAGTGAGGAAGTAAGAAAAGCTGGTGTTGGTGGAATGCCAACAAAAGAAGAGCTAATGTATTCAAGCTTAATGGATCCGGTTGTGGTACGATCTCAAGAAGTTAAACAAAATCTCGTTAATTTAATTCACCAAGCTGAATTGCAGGAATCCACATTTGTTCAGATGTCAGAAAGTGTTATTGGGTTATACGATAAATGGTCGCATAGACCATCAATATGGCCTGCCTTTGGGAGAATAACCTCGAGATTCGGATACCGAACTCACCCTGTTACAGGACAGCGCATTTTTCATTCCGGATTAGATATTGCCAATAAAACATGGACCCCCGTATTTACTACTGCAGACGGAATTGTTAAGCATTCTGGTAACAGAAATCATTTTGGAACAACTGTTATCATCTCTCATTACAAGGGAATGTATGAAACACTGTATGCTCACCTGCATAAAGCAGCTGTTACTTCAGGGCAAGTAGTTGAACGCGGTGACTTAATAGGATACGTAGGGAGCACTGGATTGAGCACGGGCCCTCATCTTCACTACGAAGTACATCAAAATGGAAGAGCTGTTAACCCTTTGCGGTATATCTTAGCATCTGATGTAATTGTTGATTGAATCTTGGTAACTCTTCTCTTAATATTCCCTTTTGTCTGAAATTATATTTTATTCTCGGACTTAAAAATAGCGCCATTGTGGTGTTTAAAACTACTTTTCCCAAAAAATATTTCTCTATATACAAAAAATAATGATATACTTATATATACTTGATATCTAAATACAATTGGAGATGAAAACAATGGTACATTATGAAGAACATGGTATAAGTACTCAAAAGAGAACAGAATGGTTAGATATTACGAGTCAAGTTGAAAAAAGTATTCGCTTAAGTAACGTTCAGAACGGAATCTGTATGGTTTCAAGCCTACATACAACTGCTGCAATTACTCTTAATGAAAATGCTGATCCAGATGTTGGGAGGGATTTTTTCTACAAGATGAATCAACTTATCACAAAAGACCCGGCTTTTAATCACATCGAAGGTAATAGTGATAGTCACATAAAATCATCTCTTGTAGGGTTTAGCGCTCAGGTTCCGGTGCTAAAGGGTAAGCTTGTTCTTGGTACCTGGCAATCATTGTATTTCTGTGAGTTTGATGGTCCGCGTTCGGGCCGAAAGTTTTCGGTCACTATAATAGGAGAGTAGAAGTATGAGAATGGTAAAACCATTCCCATATGTTGTATTGTATGCAGTTTTCTTTTCGCTTGTTTCTATTGATGCTAATGAAAGTGAAATAAGATATGCTGGTGAAATGATGCACCTTCCTGTAGGGAGTGATGTTGCTGCTATGGGTAATTCTGGAGTTTCACTGGCAACCAGAGCTACTTCTGCTTATTGGAATCCCGCTGCGTCCTCTATGCTTTCTGAATTTGAAGTATCGCTCGAGTATGCTAATTTATTTTGGGGACTTGCTCATCACGGTGTAATTGCCTTGCATATGCCTTTGGAAAATGCTGGAATTGGGCTTTCGGCTCTTCTAATACCTTTTTACAGTGGGACAATACAAAAATGGGATACTCTTAGCGGAACTTTTCAGCAACGTTTGCATAATCCTGACTTAAGAGCTGATGGATCTTCTGATGGTCATTTTTACAATACCAGTACCATGATGGTTGTTTCGCTTGGAAGGTTATTTTCGATTCCATTGCCAAGGTCGGCGGCGGGTGATTTGCCTTTAGTTATGGATGTTGGGTCTGGTGTAAACTTTAAAGGGACATGGCAGACTACCAATATTGACGATAAGGTTAGAGTAGGAATGAATGCAACTTTGGATCTAGGGGTTTTGATGAGGTTTGGAGTGGACTATGATTTTAACTATAAAAAGCTCTCCAGATTCATTTCTTTGGGAGTATCACTCAGAAACGTTATTCCATCAAAAATGATGTGGAGTCATTCAGATGACGGTTCAGGAAAAAGAGAATATAAAGAGCCCGTACATGGCACACAACACTTTGGAATATCTTATTCAGATTACTCGGGTTTTTGGGGGGCAGATTGGATTTTAACTGTTTCAGTTATACGTAATTACGCCCAGACATATCATTTTGGGGTAGAAGCTGAATTTTGGAACACAGTTAGTTTCAGGGTTGGATTATCTGATAAAGTGCCGACTTTGGGAACTGGTGTAAAATTTAGAAACTATTTTCTCGATTATGCATTTCGCTTTGATAAATTGGAGTATTCACCAGTGAGGATAACCATGGGTTTTAATTTTTAAATCAAAGATGCTTAAATTTTTCTTTGGCACCGTATAATTGACCTATTCGAATTGAAAGCCGGTCATCGACTACTGTTACTTCACCCTTTGCAATAAGTTTTTTGCAGATTAAAACATCCACTGGTTCACCGGCCATTCTATTGAGCCTTACAAGGCTACCTTTTTTTAAACTTAGGAGATCACGTACAGTCATACTCGTTTGGCCAAGCAGAACTCGCATGGGCACGTTCACATCCAGGAGCATTCCAATTTTTCTTTTTTTCATATATTAATTCCTGCCTTTTTCTATTATTCTACGATCCTTAGATTATCAGGTCAATAACTCTTTTATAAACTCAAGGTACCTTAAAACTTCTAAATTTGAAGGCTGAGCAGCTAAAGCTATGGAAAATGCAGCCAACAACAAAAAAACTATCAAAACGAACAGGAACACTGGGGATAAAAGAATTAAAACCATTTTCAAGCTCGAGGTAATATGTATGCAGCTTGCCCCTTTAAGCAACAGGTAAAAATAAACACATGTAGAAATAAATCCACCGGCAAAGGGGATGAGGAAAAAGAGATAAGCTGCTTGAGCATAGAAGACTACCTTTAGTGTCTGAGAAAAGGTGGCTTTTTGGGCTCGGAATACAAATACTGTAAAATGTACATAGAGGGCAGAAATAAACAGCTGAATGAGTTGAGTAGCTGGTGCAGAGATAAAAGAAAATGACGAACTTTGAGTTGAGCCAAACCAATGAGTTATCGAACTCTGAAATATTTCCAAGGTCCCCCAAAGTATTTGGCCACTTAGCCCAACTCCTATACAAAATAGAGCAAATATTGCTGATGGCAGAATGTTTTTGTTATGAGCCAAATCAGAGAAAGAAGAGCTGGGTAATAACAAAATGTTTTTTATTGAGATAAAGAGAGCCTGTAATGGTGATTTTTCTCTTAAGCTGGTTTCCCAGGGAATTGTTGCAGGAATGATAGACTTATCTAAGACAGTAATATTACCACAAAACGAACAGACTGGAGATACATAATAGTTCTGCGTAAGACACTTTTGACATTTCACCGTAAAGAAGCTACCTTGTCATTAAATTCAAATAAGTTTTTTTAGTATTAGAAAATACTTTCTATTGATTGCAATCCCCAAAAACTTCTTCATTTAAACTCTAACAGGACTATTCACTAAAGAATTAGATGGTACTAAATTTATCTCGTTAGTTTTTATTGGATTACAAACCTTGGAGATACCTTTTTATTATATCAATTGGATTGTATATTTATTGATTTTGGTCGAATTTTATTATAAACTGAAGATGTTACAACAAGCGCTTTTTTATATGTGGTTCCGATCAAAAAAGTGCAATGTAATTTGGAGGATTTTTCATGATTGTTATTACAGGTGGAGCTGGTTTTATTGGAAGTTGTTTAGTTTGGATGCTTAATCAACGTGGAGTAGAAGATATTTTGATCGTCGATAGATTGGGGACCAGCGAAAAATGGAAAAACCTGGTTCCGCTCAAATATCAGGATTTCTTGGACAAAGATGACTTTATTTCACGTCTTGAAGCTGGTGAATTGAATTTTGGAATTGATGCTATTCTTCACCTTGGTGCATGTTCTTCTACCACAGAAAAAGATGCATCCTATTTAATGGAGAATAATTTCCGATACACGGCAAGAATAGGCCATTGGTGGGAGCGTAATCAGGAGTGCAGATTTATTTATGCCTCCAGTGCTGCTACTTATGGTAACGGTGGACAAGGGTATGAAGACCGGGAAAGCGACTTACATGATTTAAGACCATTGAATATGTATGGGTACTCTAAACATGTATTTGATCTTTATGCCCAAAAAAAAGGCTGGTTAAAAAAAATAGTAGGTCTTAAATACTTTAATGTTTTTGGACCAAATGAAGAACATAAAGGTGATATGAGAAGCCTTATAGCAAAGGCTTTTAAAAGGGTTAGAGATGAAGGTGAAATATCGTTATTTAAATCAAACCGAGCAAATTATAGTCATGGAGAACAGAGAAGAGATTTCATATACGTAAAAGACGTTGCTGCTATGACTCTTTTCTTCTTACAAAACAAAAAAGGGGGTATTTATAATATTGGTACAGGGGAGGCCAAAACCTGGAACGACCTGGCGCGTGCACTGTTTAATGCTCTTGGTAAGGAAACTGTTATAAAGTATGTAGATATGCCCGCAAGTCTCGAAAATAAATATCAGTATTTTACTCAGGCTGAAATGGAAAAATTAAGATCTGTTGGATGTGACCATACATGCATGTCACTTGATGATGCAGTAAAAGATTATGTTCACAATCATTTGATTACAGAAACTCCATTGGGCTGGTAAGGGAGAAGTTTTTGGACCAGTTAGATGTCAAAATAAGCTCAGACTTTTTAACTGCAGCTCTTCTTATTCCAGTAGAGTGTAAGAACATATCTTTTGATAACATAATGCAGTTTCTTGCACAAAAAAAAATCGTATATGGTGTAAAAGAGAAGAACATACATCAGATGATTTCCGAAAAAAAAATCGGTTCATATACTATAATTGCTTCAGGAAAACCTGTAGAAAGGGGAAGACCTGGAAAAATTCAATTACTTATAGATACATCAAAAATCGGCAAACCTAAAGAACTCAAATGCGGTAAAGTGGATCACAAAAATCTGGGACTTATTGTAAATGTCAAAAAAGGAACACCGTTGGCCAGAAGAATACCTTCTGTACGAGGTTCGGATGGTATAACTGTTTTTGGGAAAACTTTACCTGCTCCTCAAGAGAACGATGTAATATTGAGGGTTGGAACCGGAACTGAGATATCAGTTAGTGATCCAAATCTTTTGGTAGCAAGTATAGATGGTTATTTGAGAATAGCTGAAGATACAATAGAAGTACATTCTCAAAAAGTAATAAATGGTGACATAGATTATGCTACAGGAAACATCTCCCTTGATGGCGATTTAAAGGTAACCGGTTCAATTAAAGCCGGTTTTGAAGTTCATATATCCGGATCTCTTGTGGTTTATGGGTGTGCAGAAGAGACAATAATAAAATGTGGTGGTAGTATACAAGTCCGAAACGGAATCGCCGGATCAGGTTCTGGATTAATTGAGTGTGGGGGAAAACTCAGTGCAAAGTTTATTTCAAACTTTACTGTGAACACTGATTCCGACTGCACCGTTTATGATGATATACTTCACTCATCTATAATATCACATGGTAGAGTTACTGCTAAAAATATTGTGGGTGGATATGTTGCTGCTGCAAATGGAATTAGAGCAAAAGAAATTGGAAATGTTTCGGAAACTAAAACTATCGTTGATATTGATCACAAAGCTATGAAACAAAAACAACGTTCTTTAGTACTGAGCAAACTAAAAGAATCTAAAGCTAAGTTAAATACAGAAAAGAAAATACTTTTTGATTATTTAAAAAACCATATGGATCAAAATGGTAATATACAGGATTTAGATACCTTTGATGAGATGAAGCATTCCTTGCTATTTTTATATATTAATTTCTGTTCCCTCCAAAAACAGATTTCTGATTTGGAATCTTCTTTAACCTCCCCCAATTGTCCAATTATAAAAGCATCAGTAGTATATCCTAATGTTGTTGCTAATCTTGGAAATCAAAAACGTTTAATTAAAAAAGTTGAAAAAAGCGTAACCTATGAAATGATTAGCGATGAGGCCCCGTGTACAAAAAACGACATTAGGGCTATTAGTGGTGGAGGTAAATGATTTTATGAATTCTAAATACTGGTTTATTAGCTTAGTTCTGTTTTTTGGTTTATTCACAACCAATGCTGACGAATCAATTGATTACATTCATTACAGACTTGGTGTTAGATATAAGAATGAAAAAAAATACGACCTGGCAACAGAAGAGTTCAGGAAAGTTTTAGCTGCTTATCCCGATAATTATAATGCATACATGCACCTTGCTGAAATTCACTCTTTGCAGAATAATCCCAGATTAGTCATTTATTACCTTCAGGAGGCCCTAACCTACAATCCAGGGTGGGGAAAAGCTCATAAAATGTTAGCACAAGCCTATGAGCAGGATGGTCAAATCCAAAGAGCCATAAATGAACTTCAACAGTATATGCAATCAGCAGATCCTGCGGAGCGTGACAGTATTCAACTTACCATTGATAGCTTTATAACCAGAGTTGGAGGGGTAGAGCAAGCTACTGAAATAGATCAAAATGTACTTGAAGAACCCTCCGACAACATTAAGCGTGATACCACTGATGAACAGGTGGATAGAGATAGTGCTGATTCAGAACAACAGGATGAGGATGATACAGACCCGGAAGTTGATCGTTTATTCAGCAAAGCTGTCGATTACTATAATCACAATAAATATGATTCTGCAATAGCTGCGATTCGGGCCTGTTTAAAAGTTAAGCCAGGTCACCCAGGAGCATACTACTATGCTGGTTTGATCAGGCGTAAAAAGGGGCAGAACAGAATGGCCAGAATCAATTTTCAAAGGGGTCTAAATCACCCTAATCTTGGAATAAATGGACATTTCTACTTAGGAAAAATTTTTGGTGAGAAAAAAAACTATAATGAGGCAGTAAAACACCTCAGAGCTTATATTGAAAATGCAAGAAATGAAAAGCATATAACGAAAGCAAGGACATTACTGGATCAGTATAGCCCTTTAGTCAGCGAAACAACAAGAAAAAATGACCAAACTAAAGAAACCAGTGTTGGTTATGATGTGATCGAAAAACGACATTACGCTCCCATAGAAATCAGAATCGATTCCCTTCTTTCCATGATGACTGTTGATACTCTGACCGATGTGGGACAGAAATTACTTAACGGAATAAGAGGATTTAAGTCCGACAGGTTTGATAGAGCGGTAAATGAGTTTAGGAAGGTGTTGGTAGAAAATCCTCAGGGCTCATTGGCTGCTCATAGTATCTATAATATTGGGATATGTTTTTATAAAATGAGGCTTTATAAAGATGCTCAAAATCAATTTGAACAATTTCTTGATCGATTTCCTAACAATAGGTTTGCTCCAAACAGTATGTTTCTTAAAACAATGTGTTATCAGCAACGCAGTGATTTTGAAACAGCGGAAAGGCTTTGGAGGCACTTTATTCGTGAATATAGGCAGCACGAATGGGTCCCTTTAGCATGGGAGAGACTTGGTGATACTTATGTTCACCTTGCTGATCTTAGAAAAGCAATAGAAGCTTACAACCAAGCTTTGAATCTTAGCAAAAGTGTATCTGATAAGGTCTATACATATTATAAAAGAGGTAATGTTTTTCGCTTACTTGAAAATTCCAGAAGAGCTGCGGATTCCTACAAATCGGCCATTAAACTTGGAGAGGACAATAATGTATACCTGAGGGTACCTGACTCTTATTACAAACTTGCCGATCTTAAATTTAAGCAAAGAAATTTTCAAAAAGCTCTTCCATTATATCAAAGGGTGACAAGAAAGTATCCGTCATTCCACGAAACACCCTGGGGGTTATTTCAAATTGCAAATATCCACAGAAATCTCATGGAATTTCAAAACGCAGTTGATGTTTATAAAAAATTAATTGAGCATCACTCACAAGATTACTGGGCCAGACAGGCTGAATGGAAACTGGAGGATACCATTTGGGAACATGAATACAGATCAGTGCTTAGAAGATAAAAAAAATAATTGACTCCGCCGCTTACCTATTCTAAAATAACCATATATGAATAAAAATGATACATTACTTGTTGAACGACTCATTGAGTCGTTCAATGCTCAACTTTGCTGTTATAAAACGCTGCGCGACACAGTTAGATCCATGATAAGCAGTCTTGTGCTTTCAAGGGGAGATTTATCCGTTATTATAGAGGGCATAGAAAATAAAAGCAAGTTATTGGAAAAAGTACAGGGTCAAAGAAATAGTGTGGAATCTGATATTATCCAGTGGCAAAAAAGAAAAACAGCAATAAAAACCAATAATCTTGTTTCTGAATTAGAAAACGTCTTGGAAAACATGGAAATGGTAATAAAAGAATTCCTTGAAGATGAGCAAAAACTAAAGATGTATATGGAAAAGCTTTATGGGACTCAAACTGGAGTCAGGGCGTGAAAATGATGGAAGTAAAAGATGCGTTTTCAGTTGATGTATATAGAGACCTACACCGTGCATTTGTTGAGTTTCAGAATAGAGCTGAGAAGCTAAGTACTGCATATGAGGCCATGCAGCAAGATTTTAAGAATGTAAATATTGAGCTTGATAGAAAAAATGCGCAACTTGCAGGGAGTCTCGCCCAAAAGGAAGAAGTACAAACATATCTTAACAGTA
This sequence comes from Chitinispirillales bacterium ANBcel5, assembly GCA_029688955.1. Taxonomy (NCBI): domain Bacteria; kingdom Pseudomonadati; phylum Fibrobacterota; class Chitinispirillia; order Chitinispirillales; family Chitinispirillaceae; genus Cellulosispirillum; species Cellulosispirillum alkaliphilum. The sequence continues at coordinate 110,372 of JARUKZ010000009.1, forward strand.
TTTTGGAAAGCATGGATAATGGGGTTATCGGGGTTAATACGGCAGGGGAAATAACTCACTTCAATAAGGCGGCGGGAATAATTACAGGGTATAATGCTGAGAAAGTAATGGGAAGACCTTATACCGAAATATTTATAACTCAAGAGAGTCGGGGCAGTACTCTTTTAAAAACGCTTCAAAGTGGTTGTGAACTTTTACGTGATGAAAGAGTTTTGTGGCACAAAGATGGTCACCCTGTGCCCGTTTCCTACCAAACAGCAATTCTTAAAGACGGGAATGGAAGAAAACTAGGAGCTGTAGAAATTTTCAGTGATATATCCAGATTAAAAGCAATGGAAAGAGAGATGCAACAGAACAGGACAATGGCTGCACTTGGAGAAATGTCTGCTACGGTTGCACATGAAATTCGTAACCCTCTTGGTGCAATGGGAGTGTGGGCTGGGTTGCTCGAACGAGATCTTGAACCAAAAGACAGTAGAAGGAAAACCCTAAACAAAATAACCGAAGGTTTATCCAGACTTAATAAAATTGTTTCAAATTTACTGGTTTATACTCGTCCCGTAACCACTGAATTTCGAAAGCTTGAATTGGGTGCACTGCTTGAAGAGATTGTTGATTTTACTGAAATAGAAATTGAGAGGCTCGGTGTTAATATAAAGGTAGATAAAAAACTTAAAGACGCTGAAAATCTGTTTGTACTTGCTGATCCAGAAAAAATGAGCCAGGCTATTATGAATGTTTGTCTCAATGCTGTGCAGGCTATGAACGATGGGGGAACCCTTGCTGTAAGCTTTGAAAAAGGGAAAAAGGAGAGGGGGTTTTCTGCATTTACTATTTCTGATACTGGATGCGGAATGGAAAGTGAAGTTTTGGAAAAAATATTTGATCCATTTTTTACCACAAAAGAAAATGGGACAGGACTTGGATTAGCTATAGTAAAAAAGATAGTTGAATCTCACAGCGGACATATAGATGTTAACAGTAGTAGTGGTAATGGTACCAGCGTAAAAATATTTCTACCTTATTTAAAAGATTAGTTTGTAGGTATTTATCAAAAGAGAAAAAAAATGAAAATACTTGTTGTAGATGATAACGAGTTATTTCGGGATTCTATTGTAGAGACCCTCAGAAGACAGGAATATCAGGTCATTGATGCACCTGATGGAATTTCTGCTCTAACATTATTTTCAGAGCAGGAGTTTGATCTTGTGATCTCAGATATGAAAATGCCTGGTATGAGTGGTATGGAGCTTTTGGAGAATGTTAAAAAAATAAAGGATGATGTACCATTTTTGATTATTACCGCTTATGGAGCAATTGATACTGCTGTAGAGGCAATTAAAAAAGGTGCATTCGATTTTATACAGAAAACCGATAGCCTTATAAGGGAGTTAGAGTTAACGGTTGAACGTACACTAAAATTTAGAACTTTAGTAAAAGAGAACTATAGACTAAAAAAAGAGATCAAAAATAAGTGGAGCTATATAGGAAATGTAGCATCTATAACAAAGATAAAAGAGCTAACAAAAGCAGTGGCTGAAAGCCGTTCTACTGTACTGGTTACCGGAGAATCTGGTACAGGAAAAGAGCTCGTTGCACGATCTATCCATTATCAAAGTCCTCGAAGTCAAAAACCATTTGTTAAAATAAACTGTGCAGCTCTTCCGGAAGGATTGATAGAATCTGAGTTGTTCGGACATGAAAAGGGTGCTTTTACCGGTGCTATAAACCGCAAAGCCGGAAAGTTTGAATCAGCTTCAGGAGGTACTTTGCTCCTTGATGAGATTGGAGAGATGCCTCTCACTGCTCAGGCAAAACTTCTACGAGTGCTTCAGGAAAAAGAAATCCAAAAAGTTGGCGGAGATGATACCATAGAAATAGATGTTAGGATTGTTGCAACTACTAATCGGGATCTTGAGGAGCTTGTTTCAAAAGGAACTTTTAGAGAGGACCTTTTTTACCGCCTTAATGTGTTTCATATACATCTACCACCTCTTAGAGAAAGAAAAGAAGATGTTGAAGAGTTGGTTAGACACTTTATTACTAAGTACAATGATGAGAATGGTTTTAGTGTTGAAGGGTTTGAAAAGGAGTGTATAAAGCATCTCCATTCATATACCTGGCCTGGTAATATTAGGGAACTTGAAAATACTGTTGAACGCGCAGTGGTCCTTACTCGGACCGGTCTAATAGCTCCTGATGTTTTTGATATCAAATCAGGAAATCTAAATGGATCAAAAATCAATAACCTTGAAGTGGGAATGACTATAGCAGATGCCGAAAGAAATCTCATCTTAAAAACTTTGGATGCGTGCAATCAAAACAGGACTAAAGCTGCCCAATTGCTTGGGATTTCAATTAGAACCCTAAGAAATAAACTCAATGAGTACGCCCTTGAGACAAATAGTGTTAGTGAGTCATAGAATATCACTGCAATCTAATAAAAGGGAAAACTGATGTTTGGTAATAATACCAAGTCTATATTTTTTACTACTGCTGTAATCTACCTCTTTTTAACTGTTCTCAATGTTACCATTTTCATTATAATGGTTTTTGAAAACCAACTTGATCTTATTGCTAAAAACGCAATACTTTCAAGTCAACATACTGCTTCAAGTCTTAAATACCGAATCGATAATATAGTAAATAATACAGGTCTCCTTAACTCTTCTAATATAAATCTTATACTCAAAGAAGCTACTACATTAAATATTCACAATCTTACTCTCTATACTGAGGGTGGAAAAATATTTGTAGAAGTTGTAGAAAACAATATCACTGGTCGTGAAAGTGCTGATATGGATGAATTGCGGTTAATCAATATGGCTATAACACGACAGGGTTTTGAAGATAAACTGTTTTACCATGATGTGGATAAAGATAACAGAAAAATTATGCTCTTTATACCTTTTGTTTTTGAAACTGAGAATATCGGTGTTGCAGGAATAGAATTGTATATGAGTGGTGTTGATAAGCAAATGGGGTATTTATACAGACAATGCGTCATAATTGGTGTTTTGGTTGCAGTTGTTCATATACTTTTTGCGTTCTTGTTTATAAAAATGATCATTTTGCCTATCAAGAAAATTAATGAAGCAACTAAATCTATTGCTAAAGGAGATCTTGATATTCGGGTGCCAAAATTTGGAACAAATGAATTTGGCCAACTGGCGTCTTCTTTTAATGAGATGAGTGTCGCATTAAAACGAATGAGTAATGAAGCAAAGGAGTCAAATCCACTCACAGGGTTACCAGGAAACATCTCTATCGCCAATTACATCAATAAAAACTTAAATGAGAATCAAAAAATATGTGTACTGTATTGCGATCTTGACAATTTTAAGGCATATAATGATAAATATGGTTTTACAAGGGGAGATGATGCGCTTCTATATACCAGAGATTGCTTGCTTAGCGTTTCTAAAAGGCGTGATGTAAATAATGTTTTTGTAGGACACGAAGGTGGTGATGATTTTGTAATGGTGTGCCCTTATGAATATTGGGAAATTATTGCTAAAGCATTAATTACTACTTTTGATAGAGGGATATATCAATTTTATAATAATTCAGATGCAAAAAATGGCTATATCGATTCGGTTAATAGAATGGGAGTACGACAAAGGTTTCCGATTATGAGTGTATCTGTAGCAGTAGTAACTAATTTAAATCGTCCTTTTAGAAGACATGCTGAAATTATTCAGGTTGCCGCTGAAGTTAAATCGTACGTTAAAACAATAGATGGCTCATGTTATGCAATTGATAGAAGAACCGGATCTGGTAAACCTGCAAGGATAAAAAATAAATCTATGCAATCTAAAATGACCTGAAAATGTAAGCAGCTATGAAAACTTTAACGAAAATAGCATTGATACTGCTTCTAATTGGTTTTACTTCTGTATTTAATGCTGGGTTAATTGATATTAGAATGGAGGAGGTAAGATACCTTCTTGGTTCATATGCTGCACGTCAGGATGTTTCAAATGCTTTTGGTATAATTGCAAGATATGAGATGATTAAGAAAAGAATGAATAGGGGCGATGATAGCGATTTAGATGCCCTTGAACTTGAAGCCCGTATACAGGCCCTAACATCTGCTGAAAGATTTAGAAATGAGGCGCAAACATTTGAAAAAATACTATACAATGTTCCTGTAAGAACTGTTTTAAATTCAATAAGAATACTCCTCGGTAAAGAAATTATTAATCCAAAAGAAGATGATAAAATATTTAATGTAATAGAGATCGCTTATTTTTGGGAGAGAAATCGAAAATATCATGAAGCGATAAAGATATATTCAGATGTTCTGGATTATATCTTGCCAGATGAAACCAGAGCCGCTGTTTTAGTTCATAAAGCATTTTGCTACTCTATGCTAAATGATTACGAATTGGCAAAAAAATACTACGAAAAAGTCATTAGTTCTTTTCCTGAAACTGAAGCCGGAATTATTTCATGGCGCTTGCTTGAATTTATAGAAAAGATGCAAAAGCAGCGTGTGGAGCTTGAATCAATGGATATTTCAGGATTAGATAAAGCAAGGCAGTTTTACTTGTTGATGGATTATAGAAGTGCAATAAGGCATATCTCAATTTATCTCGACAATTTAACAAGTAAAACTCAGAAAATGGAAGCAAGATACTATAAAGCCCGGTCACATGAAGAACTTGGTGAGACGCAGGAAGCATTAATTGAATATCGAAGAATCATTAGGGAAGCACCACAAATGAGATGGGCTAAGTTATCTAACAGACGCCTGCTTATGCTTGGTGAATTCTATGAACATCAAAAAACTGTGGCAAATGAAGCCAGAAGACAGCTAGAAGCATATCAGGATCAGCTCTTTATGAGAAACATTGAAAGATACTCACATATGATGACTCTGGATCCTCTTCGGGAGCAGTTGATAAAAGATGAGCATACCTTCGAAATACTAAGTGACGATTCGATTCTAAACTTGATTAGTAAAATCGGTATGCACGATACCAAGGAAGAAGAGCAAAAAGTAGCAACAAAAAATCAAACACGATCTCAAAGAACAAGGATTCAGGAAACTTCAGAAGCTAAAAGTCCTGAATATCTGGAACTGAAGAGAAGGCAACAGCTTTCGATCAACCCCTACAGAAGACCAAGTTTTATAAAAAGGATTATCGATGAACATTCTCCTGAGCTGCGCTTTATCTATAATCGTCACCTTAGAACAGAAGAAAAAATTTCGGGGCAAATGCTGGTAGAGATGACTATTGCTGCCGATGGAACTGTTACAGCAACAAGAATCGTTCAATCAACAATGGGTGACCCCAATTTTGAGCAAAATGTTCTACAGAGTATTTTAAAATGGAATTTCAGAGCAGTACCAGACTCATTAGGTGAATTGGTTATTAATTACCCCTTTGAATTTTCTGAAAACTGATCTGGAACTGATCATTTTAAATCGTCTGAAGTTGGTAACGAAACAATCCCGCCACCCTTCATCCCTTTAAAAAGAGCCACGGAGTTGGCAAATCCGGCTGCGGTAAATGGATCAAACCCCCGTGCAATGCAGTGAAGAAAACCACCGTTAAAGGCACTTCCGATTAGAGTTTTATCCTTTATGTCTTCATCGTGGTTTTGTGTGGGAAATTCTTCTACCTTACCATTATAGCCCACAACACAGCCTTCCGGGCCTGTCTTAACCACCACTATGTGTACTCCTCTGTCCCATAAAAAACCGATAACATCAAGTGGGCGTTCATATCCAAAAAGTGCTTTTGTTTCATCCGGCGCAGAGGTGAAAATAACATCAATGAGGGGCAAAACTCCCCACAAACTCTCCTTTGCATCATCAAGCGACCATCTCTGAAGACGAAGATTAGGGTCGTAAGCTACCATTATATCGTTACTGTGTGCAAAATTGAAGGCCTTAAAAATGGTGTGCCTGGCACTTTTTGACACCGACTGAAGTTCACTTGAAGCATAGATTATCTTACAGTTTTCGATAAGATCATCATAGATCATAGAGGGACTGATATGCTGTGATGCGCTCCCTGGGTGATGGATGAGATACTCCCTGATTTCTGGATATCTCGAACTGGTAAAATATAACCCATTATAGCCGCTACAGGTAACTACATGGTCAATATTGATTCCTTGTGAGAGTAAACGCTCACGAATAAAGGTATGAAATGAGTCACGGGCAACAGCTGAAACCATCTGTACCCCTGATCCTAAGCGGGCTGAAGTTGATGCTACAACCAGGTCCGATCCACCAATGTCTTTTTCAAATTTGTCACAATGTATAACATCACCTTCACAGCGAAATTCTACAAAACATTCTCCTATTACAAGAAGATCATAATCGCGTATATGAACAGGTTTCATTAAATGCCCCGAATAGTGAATAATTCTAATCTCTTCTTCTCTATCTACTCTTAATAAAATATATTACGACGCGCCATCTGTCTTAAGGGCTATAAAATCAAAGAAGAAAAGTAAGAAAAAAATCTTAGGAAAGCTATAATAAAAACCCATTCAAATATCGTATGCAATGAGTTATTTTATATTATGCTGAAGATACTTTAAATGGATGAAAACCAATGAAAATTATAGCTGATCAGAATATTATCTATGCCAAAGAAGCTTTTTCCGACCTGGGGGAGGTTATCTGCATCCCCAGCTACAGCATCAATAATGAAGAATTGAGAGATGCAGAAGTAGTGCTTGTTAGATCTGTAACACCTGTTACAAAAGAGTTGCTGGAGGGAACGAAAGTAAAATTTGTGGCCAGTGCTACAATTGGTATTGACCATGTAGATCTGGAGTATCTTCAGCAAAATAATATTGGATTCGCCCATGCTCCCGGTTCAAACGCTAATAGTGTAGCAGAGTATATATTTTCAGCGATATTTGCAACTACTGGATTGAATTATTGGGAACTTTCCGGAAAAAAAATGGGTATTATCGGTGTGGGTAACGTTGGAAGCAGAGTGCTTAGAATCGCTAAGACGTTGGGCATAGAGTGTTTGCTTAACGATCCACCTAAAAAGCGACTCACTCAGAGTGAGTACTATTTGCCTTTGGAGCAGGTTATAGCTGAAGCTGATTTTACAACAATTCACGTTCCGCTCATATCTTCGGGTGATGACAGTACTTATCATATGGTTAATAGTGAGTTTATTTCTGCCGCCCGTAAGGGCTCTGTGCTCATTAATACAAGCAGAGGAAAAGTTATAGATGAAAAAGTACTCCGCTCAATGAGAGATCATTTTTCCAATGTTGTGCTTGATGTTTGGGAAAATGAACCTGCTATTAACACTGAAACTGTTCGAATGGTCGATATCGCAACTCCACATATCGCCGGATACTCCTTCGATGGCAAGGTGACGGGGACGGAGATGATTCAGGAAGCTGCTTACGCATTCTTTTTTGCTAAAAGTTCCTGGTCTGTATGCCCTGAAGAAATATCTTGTATTCATGATACACTCGATTTAAGGCAATCAAAAGATCCGGTTGTTGAGGCTATTCATCGTGCTTATCCGATTAGTGAGGATGATAAACAATTTAGGGCCATTCTTAAAGTAAAAAAAGAACAACAACCTTCCGTTTTTGAAGAGCTGAGAAAAAACTATCCTAAAAGATATGAGTTTACTCATTATAAAGTATTGGTGCGACCTGATCAGAAAGAGGAAAAATGTATTCTTTCAGATTTGGGGTTTATTGTTGAGCAGAAAAAAATATGACTTTCTGTAGAAGAATGAAAATGTGCAATATGTTGCCCTGAGTAGCTCTTGTGTTTGAAATATGAGAGTCTTTCATCTGATTTCAGGACCAATTCATGGTTTATATAATTATGGGTGTAACAGCGAGCGGCAAGACAACTGTAGGGAAATTACTATCCAGCAGACTTGGGTGTAATTTTTATGATGGCGATTCTCTTCACCCTCCAAACAATATAAAAAAAATGAGAACAGGAATTGCTCTAAATGATAAAGATCGTCAACCATGGCTTGAGCGCATTGCACATTTGGTCAGTGAGAATGTAAAACTGAAAAAAGATGCTGTAATTGCCTGTTCGGCATTAAAGAAGCGCTACAGGGATATCATACGAGGCCAAAATCTTTGCTTAGTACTTTTCGTTTATCTGTATGGATCTTATGAGCTCATTTTGAAACGTAGTACATTACGTACTGAGCATTTTATGCCTTCATCTTTGGTTGAAAGCCAGTTTAAGGATCTGGAAGAACCTGAAGATGCCCTGACAGTATCTTCTGAAACAAAACCAGAAGAGATTGTAGAAAAAATTATTGATTATTCATCTAACAATTGCGATATAAAACGAGCTAAGGAGTGAAGATGAAGGCAGATATAGGTGTAATCGGCTTGGCTGTGATGGGACAGAACCTTATATTGAATATAAATGATAAAGGGTTTACGGTTGCTGTTTACAATAGAACGATCACTAAAGTCGATCGCTTTCTAAATAAAGAAGCAAAAGGACGAGAAACCATTCGGGGCACCTATGATATACAACAGTTCTGCTCAATGCTGAAAAGACCCCGCAAAATAATGCTTATGATAAAAGCAGGCAAAGCAATTGATGATTTTGTAGAGCAACTTTTGCCCTTTCTTACCCCCGGTGATGTAATTATTGATGGTGGTAACAGCTTTTTTGGTGATACAATCAGACGTACCTACTATCTTAGGGATAAGGGGATCAACTTTGTTGGAACAGGAATCAGTGGTGGGGAGGAGGGGGCAAGGCACGGCCCTTCGATTATGCCTGGTGGGGAGTATGAGGCCTGGCCTCTGATTAAAGATATTTTTCAATCAATTTGTGCACATACACCACAAGGGCAACCATGCTGTAACTGGGTAGGATCAGATGGTGCCGGTCATTATGTCAAAATGGTTCATAATGGAATAGAGTATGGAGATATGCAGCTTATTAGTGAAGCATATAGTTTGATGAATGGCCTCCTTAAGCTCTCTCATTCCCAAATGGCCGACATCTTCGATAAATGGAACTCCACAGAGCTTCAAAGTTATCTTATTGAAATAACTGCCAGGATCATGCAACACAAAGACAATGATGGAAAAGTACTACTTGAGAAAATTTTAGATAAAGCCGGGCAGAAAGGAACAGGTAAATGGACGAGTGTAAATTCTTTGGATATAAATGTTCCTGTTACTCTTATTACAGAGGCTGTTTACGCCAGAATTCTTTCTTCGCTAAAAGCCGAGCGGGTAAAAGCAGCAGGTTTTTTTGAGACATCAGAATTCGATTTCACTGGTGATGTTGATTCATTTATCAGTGATATTAAAGATGCACTCCTGGCCTCAAAGATAATCTCTTATGCACAAGGGTTTATGCTTCTTAAAGCAGCAGCAAAGACCTACTCATGGAAGCTAGATTTTGGTGACATCGCTTTGATGTGGCGTGAGGGGTGTATTATAAGAAGTAGCTTTTTGGGGAAAATCAACGACGCCTTTCAAAATAACCCTGCGCTTGAGAGTCTTCTTTTTGACCCTTATTTCTCAACCATTATCAAATCAGCTCAACAATCATGGAGAAAAGTTGTTTCAACCGCTTTTAACGCCGGTATTTCAGTACCTGCTTTTGCTTCCGCACTCACTTTCTTTGATTCCTACCGATCTGCGAAATTGCCTTCTAATCTCATACAGGCTCAGAGGGACTATTTTGGGGCACATACTTATGAGCGTACTGATGCGCCGGAGGGGCAGTTTTTTCACACTAACTGGACCGGTACTGGGGGAGATACTTCTGCCGGATCATATCAGGTATAAGAGGAACAGACTTTGCTTTTTTCTTACCTGTTTTAAACAGGAGAAATTATGCCAGAACTACCTGATGTAGAGGTTTTTAGAAGAATCGTAGAAAAAACCGCTCTTAAAAAAAAGATCACCGATCTGCAGGTACTTAACAGCAAGATCTTAGAAACGAGTACCCCAAATGATTTTAAAAAAGCTTTTTTGAACAAATCCTTCTCTTCTGTTATTCGACACGGAAAGCACTTGTTCTTAGGCACAGAATCAATCTTTTTACATATGCATTTTGGAATGACCGGTTACGTTAAATACTGTAAAAGTGATAATCCATTCCAGGCCTACGATAGAGCTGCATTATTGTTTGATAATCACTATAAACTAGTATTTGTTAACAAGAGGCTGCTTGGTAAAATTGGAATGTGTCGGGATGTTAGGGAATATTTGAATGAGCATAATATAGGAGTTGATGCCCTCTCTTTAGGAAAGAACACGTTTAATCAAATCATAGAAAAAAAGAGAGTAAACATAAAGCAAACGCTAATGGATCAAAAGGTAATCGCTGGAATTGGTAACATATACTCCGATGAGATTCTTTATCAGGCAAAAATTAATCCATTTTTGGTTGCATCTGAACTAACCGATGCACAAAAAGGGAAACTATTTAATGAGATGAAAAAGGTTCTCAACGCTGCAATAAAAGCTGATGCTAAGCTTGAAAACTTGCCTGCCACATATATTCTAAAAAACAGAAAAAAAGGCGCTGTTTGCAAAAGATGTGGCACAAATATTAATAGCGAGAAGGTTTCTGGAAGAACCGCTTACTACTGCTCTAAGTGTCAGGATGTGAACTGAGTTAACTTAAGATATCATTGAACCAATTTTAATTTTTTGTGAATCGAATGTTGTTTGCGTTTTCTTTGGTTTTGACATTTTTGAAGTAACCAGTGCTAAAATATTCTTAAAAAAATCGACACACCCTTTTTCTACTACTGTGTATTTACCGCACTTACCTGAAACTGCTTTTGCATCTCCGGTTACAATTATCGCCTCGATATCTGGCTTGAGAGAAGAAACCAAATTTAAGAAATCTAAACCAGTCATTTTCGGCATTTTGTAATCGGTAATTATTAGAGACGGGACTTCTGTATCCTTAATGTAGGAAAGAGCAGTGTGAGGGTCGTCAAAGGTTACTATGTTACTATAGCCCGATTTTTTCAAAAACATTTTCATAACGGTTAAACCGATCTCCACATCATCAAGAATCAGTATGGAGCCTGCCACATTAAACCTCCCAAGTTGAATTAATTGTAAGTTCCTTTCCGAAAGAGTAAAACAGCAAACACCTTGCCGAAGAACAGAAATATGCGTTATCCGGCTAATGCGGATAACGCATAAAACTACTCAGTCTTCACACGAATCTATCCCCATTGGGCCCTGAGGCTCATCTTCTGCAGAAAATGTCTCTTTTGCGGCATCCTGTGGATTTGAATACTGCCGGTCTGGAATGTTTTGCAGTGCAGCCAATATTGGCTCTGGGGCATGGTCATTTTTAGCAAATGTAATAATGTCATTTTTTTGAGCTGGGAAATTGGTTTTTTCTAAAAATTGCTCAACGTCTATTGGATTAACTTTCTTTGACATGGAAACCTCCCTGTCGGCACTGAGATCAGGATATATACTAAAACCCCTCAATTTAAAACTTACGAAACTATACTCTAATAGTTCGGTCAAAAGAGGGGATTTATGTGCTTTGGGTTCCATAAAATCACCGAAATATTGCTTTTTTCGCTCCTGTATAATTACTCTTAGTACTTATAATACTTAGCATCACTTCCAAGCATCTCTTCAATTCTAAGCAGTTGGTTATATTTAGCAATTCTTTCCGAACGGGCCGTTGCGCCTGTTTTTAATTGGCCGGTTCCTGCAGAAACGGAAATATCAGCAAGGAAGGAATCTTCAGTCTCACCGCTTCTATGGGAAAACATACATTTGTAAGAGGCTTCAAGCGCCATTTCAACTGTTTTGATTGTTTCGGTGACTGTACCAATTTGGTTTAATTTGATAAGTATGGAATTTGCAATCCCCTCATCTATTCCTTTTTTTAGAATTTCTGAATTGGTTACAAAGAGATCATCACCTACCAACTGCACCTTATTTCCTAATTCTTTTGTAAGAAGTTTCCAGCCCTCCCAATCATGCTCCGAAAGTGCATCTTCGATGGAGATTACCGGGTATTTGCTCAGTATAGATCGATAATACTCTACCATACCTTTTGCGGGGAGCCGTTTTCTATCTGCTTTTAATACATACTCTCCATCTTCATAAAACTCGCTTGCAGCAGCATCCATAGCAAGCGCTATGTCTTCACCTGGTCTGTATCCAGCTTTTTCAATAGCTCTTACAATAAGCTCCAGTGCTTCTTCGTTTGTTTTTAACTCAGGTGCAAATCCACCTTCATCACCAACACCTGTATTGAGTTTTTCAGACTTAAGAACCGATTTAAGTGAATGATATGTTTCGGTACCAAACCTTAAAGCTTCACAAAATGATGGGGCTCCAACGGGTGCTATCATGAATTCCTGAATATCAACATTAGTATCTGCGTGTGCGCCACCATTTAGGATATTAAAAAAAGGTATTGGAAGAGGATTAATCTTTCCGGCGCTTAAATAGAGAAACAGGGGGGTTTTTTTATCCTGTGCTGCTGCTTTTGCTACAGAGATAGATACCCCCAGAATCGCATTCGCTCCAAGTTTTTCTTTATTGGGCGTACCGTCCAGCTCAATCATCAAATCATCAATTTTCTTTTGCTCTGAAGGATCTTTTCCCTTTAAAGCATCGGCGATGACAGAATTAACATTTTCCACAGCTTTTAGAACACCCTTTCCATTATACCGATTGGGGTCTTTATCTCTAAGTTCAATGGCTTCTCTGCTTCCGGTAGATGCACCTGAAGGCACCGCCGATATGGCTTTTATACCATTTTCAAGCGTAATTTCCACTTCTACGGTGGGGTTACCTCTGGAATCGAGAATCTCTCTTCCACGAATCTCTTTAATTGTGGCCATGATGAGCACCTTTCTTGATTTTGGGTTATAAGTACGCAGGTTTGAGAGTAAAAGGTAGCAGAGAAAATCTAGCAAAAATTAGTCCATGAGAAAAAAGAGTCTTGGTCTGTTCATTGCAATTGATTTATAACAGGTAGGAGCTGGTAATTATAATCCTTGGGAGTGTCTCATGAGAGTGTATGTAGACATAGATTCATGTGAAGGTTGTGGGATGTGTGTGAGCTTGTGTGAGGAAGTGTTTTGCCTCGCTCCGGATGGAAGAGCAGGCTCAAAGATGTTTAATGTACCACAGGATTCTGAAGGAGACTGTTTTCTGGCGGTACAATTTTGCCCCAGACATTGCATCAGAATAAGAGATATTCGTAAGTCAAAGGGCAACGGAATTCAAAATTTTGAACTCTAACCCTGGTTTGTAGGCCTTCTTGTGAGCGCAGGATCTATCTTTAGTGACTTCTTAATCATTAAATACCGGTAGGTTTAGAAAGAATGGCTCGAAAAAGAGGGTTTAACAGTAGCGGGGATGAATTTTCTCCCGAAAGCTATGGCAGAGAAGAAATGCTGTATTCAGCTGGTCGAAGAGATACTGCGCAGTTTAAGGTGGGCCAACGCTGGGTCAGTGAAATGGAACCTGAATTGGGGCTTGGAAAGATTACTTCCACCCAAAGCAGATTTGTTGAGATCTCCTTTCACGGGGGAGCAGATAAGCGTCGTTACTCTAAGGAAAATGCTCCTCTTTTGAGGGTGCAATTTGGACCTAACTCACACATTGAGCTCAAGAATGGTAAAAAGCTTCTGGTTTTAAAAACAGAAGAAAAAGACCAGGAGCTTTTCTATACTACAAAAGAGGGCGTCGTTGCAGAATCTGAACTTAGTGATTCCATGAGGGCCGCCGGGCCATTGGACCGATTAATGGCGGGTGAATTTGATCCGCTCTCTGCTTTTACCCTTCGCTATGACGCTCAAAAGCTTAAAAGCGTAATCGAGAATTCAAACGCGCTTGGCTTTACCGGGCCAAGAATTCAACTTATCCCACATCAGCTATATATCGCTCAGCAAGTGGCAGCCAGGTACAAACGGAGGGTTCTTTTAGCTGATGAGGTGGGGCTTGGCAAAACTATTGAGGCCTGCCTTATTCTTCACCGACTTATTCTCACTGCCAAGGTAAACAGAGTATTGATTACTGTACCAAATGCTCTTGTTCACCTTTGGTTTGTTGAGCTGTTGAGAAAATTCAATCTGACATTTAAAATCTTTGATGAGCAATATTTAAACGGCATAGAGGATAAAGAGTGTAATCCGTTTCTTACAGAGCAGTTTGTACTTTGTACTACAGACTTACTTGTGAAAAATACCATTGCTGCTCAGCAGGCTTTGAATGCAAAATGGGATCTTCTGGTGGTGGATGAAGTTCATCACGCAAGAGAGGGAAGTGACTTTTTCAGACTCCTTGAAAAGCTGACCCTTACTGTTTCCGATGTTTTATTTCTTAGCGCGACACCTGAGCATTATGGAAACAGAGAACATTTCGCCAGATTGCAACTGCTCGACAGTGCCAGGTATGGTGAGTATGATACTTTCCTTAAAGAGATGAAATTTCACTCACAAATAGCCGCCGTCACCGGTAAAATTCTGGATGGTAACGAACTCACTGAAGAGGAGGTCGAATTTTTGACCACCTTATCAGCCTCTCATAAAACAATCAGTGCAGAAGAAATAAGAACAGCAAGCAGTGCTAAAGAAACTACCAGAGATGAGATGGTTGCAACACTGCTTGACCTTTTTGGTGTGGGGCGAGCAATCTTCAGAAACACCCGGGCAAATATCGGCGGATTCCCATCCCGTACGGTAATGGTCAAGCCTCTTCAGGCGAATAAATCTGTAAAAGAAAGGGTGATCAGGGAATATAAATTCGATAGTGAGCCAGTGCCATCAGACACAAAGATCTCACTTAGTGCAGATCCAAGAATCGACTATATCGTTTCGATTCTAAAAGAGTTTAAAGATCAGAAAATGGTACTTATCTGTACCACAAAAGAGAAAGCTGTTGCCATTGATGCTGCATTGAAAAAGAAAATCTCTGTAGACACTGCTCTTTTTCATGAGGATATGACTCTTATCCAAAGAGACAGAAATGCTGCATGGTTTTCTGAAGAGGATGGAGCAAGGTTACTATTGTGTTCTGAGATTGGCAGCGAAGGACGTAACTTTCAGTTTGCACACCACCTGATACTGTTTGATCTACCGCATAATCCATCGCTTTTAGAGCAGAGAATAGGCCGTTTAGATCGTATCGGTCAAAAGGGGCCAATCATAATTCACCTGCCGGTTATAATTGATACACCATACAGTGTACTTGCCAGGTGGTATAATGAAGGGCTTGAACTGCTTGAAACTTCTTTTGCCGGGTCTTTTGAAGTTTATGAACGAGTACGGGAAGAGCTTCGAGAAGTTATTGCTGCGGTTATAAAAGGGAGTGAAAAAGAGGAACTGTTGGAAAAACTTATCGCTCATACCTTTAGAGTAAAAACTGAGATTGCTGAGCGACTTCAGTCCAGCAGAGACCGGTTACTTGAGCAGCATTCTTTCAGACCACTTAAGGCAAAAAAACTTATTGATCTGATCAGGAAAACCGAGAAGAGTAAAGAATTAGAGAGGGTTGTAATGTCACTTTTAAAGGAACAGGGGATTTTTGCCGAACAGACAGGCAACAGAACATATAAACTGTGGGCTGATGCCTTTGGTGAAAAGGAACTTCCCGGAATACGGGAGTCCCGTCCTGTTATAACCTTTGACCGCTCAACCGCTCTTCATCGGGAAGATTTTGAATTTATTACAATGGATCATCCGTCAGTGAGAGGTTTGTTTGACCTTTACTTAGGTTCTGCCAGTGGTAATTGCACTTTAGTACAAGTGAAAGGTAAAAAGCAAAAGCTAATATTAGAAACTGTTTTTGTCATTGAATGTAATGCGCCGCTTTCTCTCAATACCAGCCGTTTTCTTCCTCCAGAACCTGTGCGAATTGCAGTCGATCAGAGCATGAATGATTGCACCGATGAAATTAATGCTCTGCTATCTGAAGACAAGTTGGTACAATTGAAGACACACCCAATACTTTCAAACGAGCATCTTAAAATGCTTTTTCCGGAGATGGTTAGAAGTGCCGAGGAAGTTGCTTTTGATATCTCATCTAATCGTATTAAAAGGGCCCGCCAGGAGATTAGCAAATCGCTGGGAAATGAGATAGATCGCTTCAACTATTTACGTGATCTTAATGAATCTGTTTCAGAACAAGAGCTTGAAGCTGTAAGAAAAGAGAAAGATGAGTTGATTGAGGCTGTTGATGGAGCTGTTCTAAGACTTGATGCCTTACGGTTAATTATTTTGCATCAGGGCTAAATTGCTTAGGGCTTATAGTTTATTACTCAGGGGGCACATAGGACACTCAGACTCCAGACTATAGCTTAAAGTTTGTACTACTGTATTTCTAAAAGAGGCTATACCCATTTGGTTCTCACTGGAATTTTTATACAGGCCCGGAATGTAAATTAAGAAGAATGTTTTAAAATTGATGAGGGCGTTTTGCCCTTAAACAGGAAAACGCCCTTAAGTTCAATCTTGTTGGGATAGCAACGCTTTGTATTTGCTATTCAATAAAGAATGCATTATAGAGTGCATTTACTGCCTTTTTTTCATCAGAAGCATCGATTCCAAAGATAATACTGATCTCGCTGCTTCCCTGATTAACCATTTTAATGTTAACACCGCTTTCAGAAAGAGCTGTAGCTGCCTGGCCAAGCACACCGATTTTGTGAATCAGGCCTTCACCGACCAAAGAGACAAGGGCAATACCAAATTCGGTTTTAATTTCCTCTGGTGTTAGTTGTTCATCGAAGGCACGGATAATATTGTTTACGGTTTCGGCTTTCAATTGTGTTTGGTCGAGAATAACTGAGATGTTGTCTACTCCGGAGGGGCAGTGTTCATAGGAGAGGTCCATGTCTTCTATGATAGAGAGTGTTTTGCGTCCAAATCCCTTTTCCCGGTTCATAAGGAATTTTTGAAGGGTGAAACTGCAGTAACCTCCTCCGGATGCCACTCCTATTATATCACGTTCGTTTGGCAGCCTTTCGGAAACGATGAGCGTGCCCTTATTTTCGATATTATTGGTGTTGCGCAGGCGGATAGGAATCTTCTTTTTCATGATTGGTTTTACTGCTTCTTCATGTAGCACATTGAATCCAATATAAGAAAGTTCCCGCATCTCCTTATAGGTAAGGGCTGAAATTTGAGAGGGATTATCTACAATTCCGGGATGAGCGCTAAAGATACCATCAACATCGGTCCAGTTTTCATATTCCGCTGCATCTATTGCTTCTGCCAGTATAGCGCCGGTCAGATCGCTCCCACCTCTGCTGAATGTAGCAACTTCACCTTTTTCTGTATAACCGAAAAAACCGGGAAAAATAACTATTTTCTCAGCACAGATACGTTTAAGTGAAGCAAGCCTCATAGCCACTTCATCCAGTGGTTGAGCATCACCAAACTGATCAGTTACAATCAGACTTGCATCCTTGGGACTCACATATTGGGCATTCATTCCAAGGGTGTTTAAGTATTGAGCAAAGAGTTTACTGTTTATGTCTTCACCTGCCGACACCACCAGATCACGAAACTTTGCTTCATGATCTTTTGGAGACTGAAGGCGTTTGTCGATTTCAGAGTAGATTTGCTCCTGAACATCATCCGGAACGCCCAACGGCTCATAAATTGCCATGAAACGACTTCTGATCTCTTGGATTGTAGCACTGTAATCCTGATCATTAAGCGCTTTTTGAGCAGATTCAATGAGTAGGTCTGTTACCTTAACATTAAAACCTGGTGCTTTGCCTGGTGCTGAGAGCACAACACAACGCCGATTCTTATTCTTTTTAAGAATTGAAACGATTTTTTTCATCTTTTCACTGGTGGCAACAGAGCTACCACCGAACTTACATACTAAAAAATCCATTATAATTGCTCCGATGTCTGTAATGTATTAGAGGTGGGCAAGGTTCCTTTAGGGGGCGTTTTTATCCCCCCGCAGATCCTGTAGTTTTGGGGCGTAATTCCGGTATGCTTTTTAAAAACACGCGTGAATGAATTACAGTTAGGGTAACCCACTTTGTATGCAATATCTACAATTGGTATAGTAGTTGTCTCAAGGAGATGTTTTGCATGCTCAATTCGTACGCTTATCATGTACTGATAAAGGGTTAGACCTGTTTCTTTTTTAAACAGTATGTTAAGGTAGTTTATATCAACAGCACATTCACGTTCCAGCTCTTGCTGGTGTTCCATGGATGCATAATTTGATTTCATGAAATTTCTGGCCATTGCAACCAAACTTTTGGCTTTGTTTTTGGGAAACTGATTTTCCTCAATTAGCAAAAGGCCTTTTTTAAACAGAACGACCAGTATTTCAAGAATGCGTGAAATGGTTGCAAGCCCAAGCATCTCTTTTCCTTTAGAGAGCACAAGCATCAGATCAAAGATGAGGTTTTCAAAATACGCTTTTTCATTGCCTTCAAGATTTATCTTACCTTCAATTTCACTATTCCAGAAGCACTTAGCTTGATTTGATGGGTGGAGTGAAAAGAGAATCTGAAAACACTGAAAATTGCCTCGCTGGTGTAGATAGCTATGACGTTCACCCCGGTCCATAATACCAAGCAGTCCGGGCCTTGCAGTTCCAAAGCTACTGTTTGTGACATTTTGAAGTATTCCAAAACCTTCAGTTTGATACCACAGTCTGTAACAATTTTGTTGGAATTTCAGTGGGAAGTAAGAATTAGCCTTGGCAGGTGATCCATTATATACCAGGTAATCCATGGAATGGATCTCTATTTTTACCCTCGAAAGCTCAATTACTGGCTTATCTTGCCAGCTCTGCAGACAACAAAAGGTACTAAGTCCCGGTAAATCAGGGTGATCCCTGTATACCGGACTATTAAATTGTGCCAGTAATTCATCACGATTCGAAAACATGACCAAATAAAATACATTATGTACCAGTTGGTGTTGGTAATAAGATTTTGCAGATTTTATATTAGTAGTATTACAATTTATCTTTTTTCATTTAAACGCTTCTGAAGTAAACTATGCCTCCCAAAAACTCGGACACAATCTTTATCTCTGATGATAACTCTCTTGCGCTCTACCTCAAGGAGATTAGCAAACATAAGTCGCTTAAACTCGAAGAGGAAGCTGAACTTGCCGTAAAGATCAAAAAAGGGGACCGAAAGGCTCTGGAAAAACTGGTGAAAGCAAATCTTCGCTTTGTAGTCAGTGTGTGTAGAAACTACCAAAATCAGGGTCTGCCATTAAATGATCTTATCAACGAGGGTAACCTTGGTCTCATAAGAGCTGCCAAGAGATTTGATGAAAAGAAAAACTTTAAATTTATCTCCTATGCAGTATGGTGGATACGTCAGGCTATACTGCAAGCCCTTGCCGAACAGTCCCGAATTATTAAATTACCTCTTAACAGGGTCGGCACAATCCATAAAATCGGAAAAGCTCAGAGCAGACTGGAGCAAAAGTACAGACGCCTTCCAAATGTGGAGGAATTGGCCCAGGAGCTCAGTATAGACCAAAAAGAGGTTGGTGAGACGATAAAAATCGGTAACAGCCATATGTCGCTTGATGCGCCACTTCTTCAGGGGGAAAGTTCCAAACTCTACGATGTTCTTCAAGACTCAAAAAGTGCCAAACCAGATGACGGTGTTATGGATATCTCTCTGCAGGAAGAGATTGAAAGAACGCTGGATACTCTCTCTGAAAAAGAAAAAGAGGTACTGAAACTCTACTTTGGTATCGGTGAGGACGTGGCGCACACTCTTGAAGAGATCGGATTGAGATTCAATCTCACCAGAGAAAGAGTTAGGCAGATAAAGGAAAAAGCCTTAAAGAGGCTTAAGCACTCTTCACGCAGCAAGCGATTAAAGATGTTTAGAAACAGTGATTAAAAAATAAACGTAATTCAAAGAGAATCTATTCTGTTGATTAATTCTCCGATTATGTTTTCAATGGTCTGTTGCAACACAGTCTCAGCGTGTTTGGTTGCATTAAAAGCTGTTCTTTCTCCTGTGTTTCGTATGGTAAAACCGCGTACATTCGTTGAATCGTAGGGGTCAGTGAGGGTGAATTCTATTTTCACAGCTGACCTCAAGATTTGATGAAAAAACCTGTCCTCTTCACTTAATTTAAATTCCAAAAGAGTGGCTTCTAAAATAAAATCTGCTGTACTAGGATCTGGTGCATAGATACCATGGGAAGAAAAAGCATTTTTAAGGGACTTTTGAATAACTTCCTGAGGTTGTGGTGATGATACCAGTGCAGATTTGGTACGTCGCCCGGTTCTTGTATACCCGATAATTGAAGAATCACTGCTGCTTGAATTATTGGTGATTTCTCCAACAAAAACTTTTTTTCTGTTCTCAAGCCTTAGACTGTCCCCAATTTCATTTACTACGGGATTGATAGCGATAGGAGGAGTCAAAGTAGTAGATGAAATAGCTGTAGTGAAAGCAATCAATAATAGAGAGATAATGTTTTTCATCGCCACTTCCTTACTTAAAAGCAAAATAAATCTGCAATGGTCATGGTTGGTTTTCCAAAAAAATGGTTATTCATCTATAAAAATAGATTGTGGGAGAACCGAAAAAAAAAGTCCGCACCGAACATTTTAAGCTCGATACGGACCCGTGCACCTTCACCCTTAAGAAGGAGGTAGCAACCCCTTGAGGTCACTATAAAGTACTACGGGAGCAGTAGATAAATTATTGTTTAAAAAAAAACATTTGGTATGGAAACGATATAACACTGAGTTAAATTACCTCTCAATCACCCATTTAAGGCACTTTAGCGCAAAAAAAAAGAAGATGTTATCTTGTAATACCAAGCATTGCTGAGTAGTTAGTTGTTTTTCGAGTCTCTTTATTATAGCTTTGTACCCTTACCAGGTAACTTCCGGCAGCGACTCTGCGCTGATGTTTGTTTGTGAGATTCCAAACTATAGGACCACTGAAACCTTTATTATCGGTACGGCAACTCCATTCAAAAAGTGCATTGCCGGTGGCATCAAAAATTGTTATTTGAAGAGTGGAGGGGCCGAAAGTATTAACAGAAAATTCAGCCTTTCCTGAGCTGTAATTAACAGGGTTTGCAGGAAAAAAGATGCCGTAAGCAGAGTCTGTACTCACTAGGGTGTTTGGGGTTAAAGTAGAGTCTGAGAGATCTGGTAGGGTAAAAGGATCGGTGATATCAAAAAAATCTATCTCGGAATGTGCAGGGGAGAGAGTGGATGGCAATGAATCGTTTGATATTACAACTGTATCACTGTGAGAAGGAGATAGCAGGAGTAATGAAAGGGCTGCGGTAAAACATACCAGTGAGTAGATATCAGGCATATCCGGACTCCTCTTTTGCATGCTCAATGTGTTTTAAGTAGGTGTTAAGGTAATATAGTTTAAAAGAGAAAAAAACTGTTAATCTTTTTACCTTTTCTTATAACTCAAAAGTAAGGCGGCATGTGTTTTGAAACATAAGTAACTATAGCTAACGATGTACAGTACATTTTTTCAGGGAAACGTTTCCTACTTTAATAATGGTGGGTTTAAGGAGGTGGCATATGAAATGGCACCTGTGTTTAATATCAATTGTATTGATTACAGGATACGTTTCAGGCTCAAATGATCTAACCTTTTTACGCAATGACAGTGGGTACTCTGTTTCTGCGACATTTGTAACTTCTTTGCCTTCTGATACGGTTTTAAATATCCTCTACGAATATGATCATGTCTCCAGGTACTCCTTTGAAGCTGGTAGTACAACTTTTAAGGAGGAAGGCGAGGGGTATTACACCATGGAAGTAATGCTTAGCAGGTTTTTTTATCAGGCCCGATCACATTTTCTAAGGAAAAAAGAGGATAACAGAGTAATTGCTTCGTTGGATAGTTTTTGGCACAACAGAGGATTGATTCCGGAGATGATCTATTCGCATAGTGTGTATGATATCAGAACTAAAGATGGTTATACTTATATTGATTTTAAACAGGATGTACGATTTGCTGGCAATTTAAACCGAATCTATTTGAGAATGATAGAGGGGGGAGTAAAAAAGTTTAAGGAAAATTTGGAAAATTACCTCTATGAAAAAGAAAAGAGATGAAAACCTTTTAGGTTTTCATCTCCCACTTTGTAATCCTTTAAGAATTATTCAAAAACTATGGCATGAGCTCCTGTAGAATGTACAAACACCAGGTTTCCTTCATGCACATTAACGTAGTATTCTCCATCAAAGCCATCAAAACCAGATGATTCTATGGTAAAACTAGGCTGCGCTGAGCTGAAACTGTAAGAAAAGTTTGCGCTATTATGTAAAGCTATATACCAATCAGGATTACCGTCCGTGGTATTGATGGCAAATCCGTAAAGACCAACTCCGTCCCAATCGAAAGTAAAGCTTTGTACATTGCTGAAATTGACCCCGTCGCCTTCTACAGTAATTGAGGTGTACTGTCCGCCTATAGCAGGCAGAGCACCGTCCCTTGGTACCCCATATTTTGCAAACAGTGCGTCACCATCCACCTCTTCCACAATCACCGTACGTGTAACCTGCACAGTGTTACCATGGCTGTCTTCTGCTGTGTAGATAACTTCATACTCGCCAGGTGTTCGGGTGTCTAAATCACCTCCAACAGAAACGGTAAGGCTGTTTCCTTCATAGTCTTCCGCTGTAGCACCTGGATCAACATCATCGAAGTTGGTAAACTGGTCAATGGTTAACGGATCATCACCCAGAAGTTCAATTGTGGGCTCACCGACATCACCGTTGCCCCCACCGTTTCCATTATCGTTATCACCAACTACTGTAACTAAGCGTTTTCTTTCGGTATAATGACCGGTTGAAGCGTCAATGGCTGTATAGATGATCTCCTGGGTGCGCCCTGCTTCATGTATCCAGCCGCCAGTTCTGCCGGTCACACTGACGGTTACATTAGGGTCTGAATCATCATACTCGTATCCGGGATCTACAAATGGTTCACCTTGTGGCCATTCCATCTCTGCTTCACCAAGCAGCGTAAGTTCAGGAGGTTCTCCATCACTTTGGATAGTCAAAGTTCTGTTAGCAGATGCACTACGTCCGTCGCTATCCCGTACGTTGTACATAACTCTCCACACTCCTGGTATATCAGTATCTAATTCATCGACCGTTTGAACATCGGGACGACGGTATCTGATAGTAACCTGGTCTGTAATATCATTACCCATATTATCTTCTGCGCTGTAACCGGGCTCAACGAACGCGCTACCAACATCAAGCGTTAGTTCTGATGGTCCATCAAGAGTTATAGTTGGTGGGTCGGTATTTTGGCCTGATCTCTGTTGTACACGCACGTAAACAGTCGCTTCTTCTCTGCCGAACTCATTCTCTGCCCAAAAAGTTATATAGTAGACTCCTTCTGTGGACATGTCGATGTTATCCTCATGCTCCACTTCCAGAGTACCATCATCATCCCATGCTGTAACTTCAGGCATTCTAAACTCCGAATCTACATAGAAGGTAATTGTGTCATCAGCATTTACATGCAAGCTCGGAGGATTATCACTGGGAATATCAACTTCTTCTACAACAACAAATCTGTCTCTGTTAACTGCTGGATGTCTTGAATCAGAAACGGAGAATCGAAGTCTGTAGGTACCCGGGATGTTGACATTAACCTGTTGGCCGGAAATTTGTACACTATCGGTTAGATCATAAGGAGGCCAGTTGTCTTTGCCTTCAAAAAGGTCATTCATAACCAAATGTAAAGCTTCTTCATCAAACTGGTCTATGGTGATGGTATCACTTTCCGTTTCAACCCTTTGGCCATCGACCATTTTGTAGAAAATGATCTCAGGAGGAATTGTATCACCAAACACCGGATCATCCGGATCTAGGCCTCTGGCAATACCGTTTTCTCCATCAGCAGCTGCTTCATCACCTATATAACCTTCATACTGAGGATCGAGCACATTATTAAACTCGACATTAGTACAACTGTACAAAACTATCAATAGCAGTGCGGCAAGAGAGCCACCAATAAATTTAAAGTATTTCATGACATCAGCCTCACTTTCTGGATGGTATCGCTATGGTTAGAGTGAATGCTAAAGAAGATGCACCCGCAACACTGTAGAGAATGTTGCGAAGAAGTTTTTTATCTTCAATTTCATCTCTCTTTTCTAACACTATGCTTTGAGATTTTGCGTCACTGTATTCTTCTTCCAGATCTTTAATATCATTATTCATAATAATTCCACCGGCAATTCCCGCTACAAGTCCAACCCCTGAAGTTATTCTGGTGATGGTTCTAAATGCTGAGGGACGTGATGAAGCCATAGTGGGTGCAGTAGTTACCACTCTTCGTCCTCTGTCAGGACCAAGACACTCATCCATGATCACCGATGCTTCATGACGAATAATGTCAAGAGTATCGATTCCATCAAGTAAGTTGGTTGCTTCCTCACAATTATCTTCATTGAAGTATATAGTGGCTAATCTTAAAGAAACGATAGGGTTATTAAAGCGTCTGGCAAGAAACAAGCTGTAGACATCTTTTGCTTTTTCAGTTTCTCCTATCCTTTCATAGGTTTCACCAGCAATTCTGAGCATATCACGGTTAGCATTGTTATCGAGATGGAACAGATTGATGTAGCATTCAGCAGCATCTTTTTCATTACCGGTACGCTTATAAATTTCCGCAAGCCTTTTCCAAGCCTCGGCATTACTTTGATTAAATTCAAGGCTTCGTCTAAGATACTGTATCGCGTTCTCATCCTGATTGCCGATATCGGCATAAGCCATCCCAAGTTCAAAGTACTGCTGGTCATCCAGGGCAAACCCTGCGTTTTCGGCTCTGTTTAAATAATTTGAGACCGCATCATAGCTTCCCAGTTGAACACTTAAAAGAGCAAGACGAAAAAATACTCTTCCACTCGCTTCACCGCTCTCCAAGACAACATTGTATTGGTCTTTTGCTCTGTTTAAGAAACCTTGCTCCTGGAACAGAATCGCTCTTTGCAGAGCCACTGGTACTCTTAGGGCTGGTACATTTTCGGCTATAGAAAGGGAATTGGTAGCATCGGAGAAGCGTTCTGCACGTCTGTAATAGGTAGACATCGCTAAATGAAGTGCAGGGTGATCTCCGGAGCGACTTATGAGTCTAAGCTGGTGTTCAATAGCTTCAGAGTGCTGTCCTGCTCTTGAAGCTACTGCGGCTGCGGTAAAAAGAGCTACAGGGAGTTCTGAATTTTGATTGGCAATTCTGTTAACTGCATCAAAGATCGACGATGCTCCGCCTTCTGCATAACATCCTTCATCTACAAGTGAATTCCCCAGATTTTCAAGTACTCTGCGATTATCGCCCAAAAAATTATTCCTATAGGCACTAAGCACCTGTGCATCAGGGTAAATAGTAGTAGCTATGGGATCCAAAAGTTCCATTAAGCCGCTTTCAAGCTCAGATAGATCAATTATTTCGGTGGTTTGAGTAACTTGCTGGTTATCGACTATGGAAAACAATTCCAGGGTAAAACGCACTTCATTACGGCTTTGGGGTTCATATTCCTGATACAGAAGATGGGTCGCTCCCTGCTGCTCAGCAGTTTCTATATATGCCTGACGTGAGATTCGTCTGTCGAAATTTCTAAAATTGCTCAGGACTTCATTAACATGTTCTGGATTAATAACATGAGCAGAAGGAAGACTAGAAACCTTGTAGTGAAAAAAGGCTTCACTTATTGCGGAAATCCACTGAGTCCCTGATTCGTCGGTATAAGGAGCATATACAGGCCGCGTTACAAGGACACGGTAATTACCGGAGAACCGTGACCTTTGTTGTGGTGGAGCAGAAGCAGAAGCCTGTTGCGTTTCAACAGAAGATTCCGCACCTTCAATTTCAGCCTCTTCTTCAAGCATTTCTGCTTCCATAGCTTCAAGATCAGCCAGAAGATCATCATCAAAAGCAAATGGCATCATGGAAACACCAATCACCATTAGGAGTATAACAGATTTCCTTAGCACCCAAGAGTTTAGCATCGCCTCGATCTCCTAAATCCAGTTAAGCGTTTCAAAAAAGAACACGTCGATTGTGCCGGAACTTAAAAGTTCACACAATACCTCTAAAAAAGGAAAATAATTAAAAAAACCATGATGCGCCACTAATTATAGTGAACAAAACAATTACTGATGTTCATGGCACAGAACCAGTATGCGTAAACTATTTTATAGGCGTTGATTATTGAACCTGAAAAGTGGATTGGTGAAATGCTTACAATTATCGGATTATTAGCAGGCTTTTTGACTACAATTTCATTTTTGCCCCAGGTGATCAAAACCTGGAAAACCCGTTCTACTGAAGATCTCTCTCTATCCATGTTTTCTCTCTTCACCATGGGTGTTTTGATGTGGTTATTATATGGAATAGGACTCAGAGAGATACCGATCATTGTCGCTAACTTGGTGACTTTAGTGCTTGCCTTTACACTGCTTGTAATGAAAATCGTATATAAATAAAAAAATGGAGAGTTGTTATTGTTACAACATACTCTCCATGCAATCAAAGGTAAGAGTTTCTATTTAAGCCGATTTTGCAGTATTTGCTCAATCGCTTCCTGATCAAGAACTGTTGAACCTGCTACATGTGTTGAGTTTTGAACAGCCTGGTGCGGAGTCGAATCGTCTCTTAGTTTTCCATCTACAAGAATTATTATCTCTACTTCCCGATCCATTAATTTATCGATTTCGGGAAAATCGAGCCTCAACGTTTTTGATTCGATCTTTTTTTTGATTCGTATTGCTGTTTGCATAATTTACTTCTCCTTATTTAATAAAAAAAATGTGGATCATTAGCGATTTGAGAGGGAGAATGTTACCCCTGCGGAAAAGATTTGTCGAAATCGTGGCTTTTTATGAACCTCTCTGTCATAAAGAACCTGCATTAGATAGTTAAAGGTGATATTTTCAGTTAGCCATAATCTTACATTGTTTTCCCATGAAATCTCCGGATATCTCCAGTAATTATTGTTCAGTTCACCAGAACGCATAAGTGCTTCATAAAGCACAAGTTTTGCAGATAATGTAAGCAGCTCATCATGTCTGAATCTAAATTCAGAGACCAGCTCTGTGCCCCCATCGGTGATTATAGATGTTTGATAGCTATCGCCGGGTATTCTTTGGTTGCCTTGAGAGATGTATTCGAGAGTATCTCTGTCGAATTTGGTTCTAAACGCTCCACCTAACCGCATTCTCCAAAACAAACTGGGACTTTTTATTATATCCCTGCTCATTCCAAAGCTTTGTGTTAGTGTTAATGGGTTTAAAAATCTGATGTTGTTTTCATCTCGCTCATCATAGAACTGGCTGGTTGCCCTGAAACTTGTGAAGGGGTCAATAATACCGTTTACCGAGTACTTTAAGATGGATTGAATATCCAGTAGATCCGTTGAAATTTGTGGTGATGACCAGCTCTGGTCATCTTTTGATTTTACCATGGTTTGACCAAAGCCCAGTCGTATAGTGTTTTCAGAGTGGATTTTACTTGAAAGCTGTTTTTCTATCGTATTATCCAGTCTTCCTATCCATACGACTGATCCGGCATCCCTTGAGTTCCAGTTTTGAGAATTGCTGTTGAAAGTGGCTGAGAGACTGAATTCTGATGAAAGCAGCCAGTTCTCCTGTGCGTAAGAAAGAGAAAACAGGAATAATATAACAGAGAAAGGAATCGGGATAAACTTCATCGTCACCTATCCTAAAGTTATTACAGCCACATTCCGGATAATTGGCTGTTCCAAGGAACAAAGAAAAAAGTCAGGTTACAAACCAAGGGAGCTGATGTAATCCGGATCAATACGCATAGGTATGTGGGTTATGACAAAGTTTTTTGAATGCAGGCAGCCATAAAGAACTCGCACCGATGGTTTTGGTTTAAGGATGTAATTGAGTAGAAATTCATAATTGTGGGATCGTGTGTTTCTTGAATATATTTTTAACTGATAAACTAACCAGTAGAATTTTAAACACAGGAGAACAATTGTCTCAGTTAGCTGAATATGCGGCAAAGCTTCATCAAAAGGAAGCCTATACTGAACCTAAAGAGTTAAACCCTATCTATTACCAATCCTCTCAGGAGCAGCTCTCAGGTATACGGGCTGTGATTTTTGATGTTTACGGAACTTTGATCAATTACTGGCGTCCTGGGTTTGAAACACCACAAATGAAGGAAAAAACCCTTAGCGATACCTTTTCAGTTATATGCGAAAAATTTGGCATGGGCAGCACGTTTGCAAAAATTAACCCTCAGCAGCCACCAGAGAAAACTCTTAGTGAATTTTACCATGGCCTTATTGTTTTAAGTCAGGAAAAGGCTCAAAAAAGTGGAAATATGTTTGCTGAAGTGAAAATAGAGGAGGTATGGAACCTTATTTTGCTTATGCTTAAGCGTCACGGGTATAAAGCTGAGCACCACTGTCCGGGCGATTGCAGTGAATTCAACCGGTATCTGGCTTTTACCTATAACTTTCACGCCCTTGGCCGCCAGCTGTATCCTAATGTGTATACCGCACTCAAAGCTTTAAAAGAGAAGCATATTGTTCTTGGAATTGTATCTAATGCTCAGTTTTATACCCCTATCGATCTTACGCTTATGCTGCGGGATCAGTCTGGTGGGGAAATAGATGATTACTATGAGCTTTTTGATGTTGATCTGGTGTTTTATTCTTATGAGTATGGGGTTAGGAAACCTGGGGAACTGCTGTTTCGTAAGCTCTTTGATGCTCTTTATGAAATGCACATTCTACCCTCTCAGACTCTCTTTGTAGGAAACGATCTGGTAATGGATATAGAACCTGCTTCATCGGCTGGTATGAAAACAGCCTTTTTTACAGGAGATCAAAACAGTGCCTATTTTCATGATAAAAGAGGAACGATTATACCGGATTTGTGTATTAATGACTATGAAGAATTACCACCAAAAGTATCGTTTCATGGTGAATGATGTCGTCGAACAAAATTTAAATCTATGGATTCAGTGCTATGATTAACAAGAAAATGGTTTTACTGCTCATATTCTTTGCTGTAAAAGGGTTCTCAATTGAATTTGAATTTGAAATTGAAGCTGAAGGTGGACTTCCATCCGCCATTATTAAGGCAGTAAATGAAGCTTATGATTTTAACATGCAGGGTATCGAAGCTTTGCAGAGGGGCGAACTTGGCCCGGCGATGTCCTACTTTGATGAAGCGCTTAATATTTTGCCTGATTACAGTGATGCTCTCAATAACAGGGGAGTCGTTTATTTCAGAAGAGGTAATGTGGTTGGGGCTCAGGAAACCTGGGAAAGTCTTATTGAGTTGGACCCGGAGTATGCCGTAGCATATTACAATCTGGGTCTGATTTCTGTTCACGAAAATAAGTATAAACAGGCTTTAGACTATTTTGAGCTTGCCCTTAGAAATAACAATCGTTTTGTTGAAGCTATGGTTCGAATGGGATACGTTCATCTTAAAAAAGGTGAATACAATACCGCCAGTACCTTCTTTAGAAGAGCATATGAGATCGATCCTGAACAGCAGGACGTATGGAATTTTTATGCTTACTCTTTAATATTAGATTCAGATACCGCAAAAGCGGTCCAAGTACTTAAAGGTAAAGACCATAAAGATGCCCTGAGCCAACTTGGTAGAATCGAGGCTTCCAGAGGAAATTATAATCGGGCCATAGATCACCTCTCAAAAGCTGTTGCCAGAGACGCCGATGAGTCTGTGCTGGTTGAGCTTGCCACCGTGCAGATTGAAGCTGAAAAATATACTGACGCTATTGCTACTCTTGATTCTTACTTCAGCTTAAATGTCAAACATTGCGCGAACTCCTTTCTTCTTGCAGGGGTGGCTGCCAGAAAAAGTTCAGATCTTGAAAGCGCAATGAAATATTTGGAGAAAGGCGCTGCTAATTATCCGCGCGATCCGCTTATCAGATACAATCTTGGGCAACTATATCATCACCATGGAAAATTTGATGAAGCAGAAACGAAGTGGCAGGGGCTTTCAGACTCACTTCAGGAACCTTCACTCTACTACCAGCGTGCTCTCAATGCCCGTAATCGAGATGACCTTACCACTGCCGAAAAGCTCGTTAACAGAGCAATACAAATGGACAGAAGAGCTGAGTATTACGATTTACTGGGGGTAATACATCATGAACGTGGTGACAGCGCTAAATCCGAACAGTACTTTCGTGAAGCACTGAAGATTGACCCGAACCTGGCAAGTGCACAGCTTAATCTTGCACTCAGATCAAAATCACAGCAAGAGATTCAGGAGTCAATAAAGCAGTTAGAGCAGATACTGGAGCGATGTTCTGGTGAGGCGTGTGCGGAGATTACCTTTCAATTGGCTATAATGCACTATTTTAAACGAAATACCGATAAGGCAATAACGATTCTTAACTCAATCGAGGAAGAACATAAAAATGAACGGGTGTACCGCCATCTTGGCATTTTTTATCGGGAAAAAAGAGAGCTTCATAAGGCCATCGATGTACTTGAAACTGCTGTTGAACGGTTTATAACTGAAGCAAGAACGGAGTATGAACTCGCGGAGACCTATATGATGGCTGGTTTTCCCTCCAAAGCCGCCGCTACCATAAAGAATTTAATTCCAAGGTGGAGGGATAATCCCTGGCGTTTGTATTATCAGCTTGGTTATGCTTATCTTGAACAGAATGATCTTGTAAATGCCAGAAAGTACCTTGAGCGTAGTATGAACGCAAACAACAGAAATACCGCACCTCGCTCACTTTTAGCGTTTGTGTTGAACAGAATGGGAGATATCGATAAAGCACGTGATTTATGGCAGCGAAACCTAAGGGAGGATCCCCAAAACAGTGTGTTATGGATCAACATGGGACTTTCCCTTGAAAAAGAGGGCAGGTTCTCAGAGGCTTTGGATCATTACAGAAGGGCTCAGATGCATAAGCCCGATGAATATGCTCTTTACATCAATATCGGCAACGCATACGCCGGAATGGAACAATACACTGAAGCACTGGAGGCCTATTCCCATGGCTTAAAATCCGATAAACGTGATGTTGCCGCTTATAATATTTTCCTCATTGCCCAACGGAGAAAGGAAAAACAGCGAGCAGACAGGATGCTTGAGTTACTTACATCTGAATTTCCCTCTTCAATGCATACCAGAAGAGCTGAGGCGGAGATGAAATTTTGGATGGGCGACACTGTAAAGGCTCTCAATATTCTTGAGGGACTGGATGAAAAAGATAGCTATGACTGGTTAGCTCTCGCCAGAATTTATGCCTCAAGTCAACAAAGAGAAAAAACTACTGCAGCATTGGCACAGTTGCCTTCAGATGCTCAGTGGGACAGAGAAAGAGACTTTGTGATGGCTTCACTCGCATTTTATGCCGGTGAATACCGTAAGGCTCATCAACTCTTTAAAGCCATTGATGATACCACTTTTAGTGGTAGGTACAATCTTGCTCTTAGTGCCTACAAGGATGAAAAATACGAAGATGCGCTTTCAATGGCCGAGGCACTGGTGGCGCAAACTGATGGAAGTGACAGGGCTGATGTGTTGCGCTTAGCCGGAAATTCTGCTTTCGCTCTCAATCGCTGGGATGAAGCACGGGTATGGTATAGGCAGCTCTCAAGAATGGAGATGAGAAACCCGGTCGTGCTTTACAATCTCGCAGTAGCTAACTATAATCTCGATGAAATTGAAAATGCTCATAACTTCTATAAAAGAGCACGTGAATTAGATATGTCTATTGAAAATAAAGATATTGAGATGAGATATTATTTGTTCAAAAATCCCCCTGATTCAACTCAATTATCGGGGTTGGATTCATTGGATATTCTGTACAACGAAGCTGTTGCACTGCAGAATGCGGGAGATGACCGCGAAGCTGAAGAAATCTATTTAAGAATTGTAGAAATTGATGAACGATACAGTCTTGCATGGAATAATCTTGGCGCATTGTACGGGGCCAGAGGTGATTTAAAAAAAGCTGAAAAAGCTTATCTAAAAGCATTGGAGAGACGTTTCGATAATCCCGAGATATACGCGAATCTCATCAATGTTTACATGGCACTCGAAAAATTCTCCGAAGCAAGAAGGTGGGTGATGCTGGGACTTGGACATAACCCTGATAACCAAATGCTTCAGCAACTAAGTGAAACTATTATTATCGAAGAACAAAAATACTACGAAAGATAGGGTGTTTTGTTCTAATATACTGCTACAGTCTGTTGTTACTAAAACTGAATAAAAATCACTTTATTCAGACATACTTCTATTATCTGGAAAAGAAAAGGTACCTGAAAAATGAGTTTTGGAACTATTGCAATCTGGTTAGTACTAATTTTGAATATAAGTGTAAGCTACCTTGTTTTTAAAAAGTGTACACTGGGTACATTTCGAACCGCGGCTTATATGTTGATTTTGTTTACTGCTTTTATTTTTGATCTTTCGGGTCTCTCTTTTAGTAACCTGTATTTATTCAGCGTATTTACTATGGTTGTACTGTTTGTGCTCTCAGAACTATTTTGGTATTTGCATAAAAAGTTAACTAATCTAAAGGTGAAAATCGTTTTTACCATTGTGGGATTAAGCGCTTTTGTTGTTTTTGTTATTCCCTGGGCAGGCGCATTTTCTATTCCTCATGCTACGTTTCCCCAAACTGCCGTTAAGTATTATGAGGTTGAGAACAGTGAGTTTGTTGTAAGGCAGAGGCTTAGGAGAAATCTTTTCGATCTCTCCCACCACTTTACACTGCGAAGATCGATACCATTTCTGCCGCTTGAGAAAAAACTGGACTCCTATAGTTCCCCTGAGGGTTATTTTGATTCAGTGTATAAATTTTTGGGTACTGAAAGTAGTGAAGGGGTTCA
This sequence comes from Chitinispirillales bacterium ANBcel5, assembly GCA_029688955.1. Taxonomy (NCBI): domain Bacteria; kingdom Pseudomonadati; phylum Fibrobacterota; class Chitinispirillia; order Chitinispirillales; family Chitinispirillaceae; genus Cellulosispirillum; species Cellulosispirillum alkaliphilum. The sequence goes on from JARUKZ010000009.1 coordinate 143,185, forward strand.
CATAATTATTGTCGCAGATGAGGATACACTGTGGACTGTGAGAGAGAACCCCACCTATTGAATTTTAACTTACTAATACAAAATGCCTACTCTTGCGGTATACACTGTAGGGAAAGAATTTTCAAAGCTGTCAAATAACAGATTCACTTTTCCTTCAATAAGCATTTGAATGGATGCAGATCTAAACAGTATCACTCCAATTCCAGCACCGGTATTGAAGCCAAAAAGATTGGAATTACTCTCTCTTCCGTACCCAAATCCAAACTCGGCTGCTGCATAAGGTGCAATTTCATCCTGAAAAGGAAAGAGATTTAAACCCAAATTAAGGCTCGCAAGCAAAGAGTTCTGGAAATCCGTTGTAGCATCGGCAGAAACCCGAATCGCGGCATTAGGGTTAACATCCCAAAACCGTGCTACAAAAAATGAGTACGCAAGATCTCTTGAAGTAATATTGCTCATTGAAGCGGGCCCAAAGCCAGCAGCAGAGAACTCAGTTTCTGTTGTTTGTGGCTCCACTTCTTCCTGTACAACATTTTCGGATGTGTCGGGAACAAAGTAAATACCGGTAGTGTCTGTGGCAAATGAACTGAAAGAAATTACACACAGCGAAAGTAGAGTAACTATAAACTTTTGACCTTGTGACATCCATCCCTCCCCAAAAAAGAATTACACTTTAAAAAGAGGGTGTTGCAATCATTATACCAGAAGGGGGGCGATGGTAGAATCTTTTGATTTGATGGGGAAGGGGTTACCGCGCCTTAGAAAAAGGCGCGGGAGGTAAACCGTATTACAGTATTTCAACCAACTCTATGGTAAAGTTGAGGTTTTTGCCTGCAAGGGGGTGATTAGCATCCAGAGTGACACTTGAATCATTGGTGTCAGTTATTTTCATGGTGTACTGACTGCCCTGATTATCCTGTACATTAACATTTTTGCCAACTTCAGGGGTGATTTCCGGAGGAAATTGTTCCTTTCCCACAGACATCACCAATTCATCAAGATGGGGACCATAAGCGTCCTGTGAATCAATTTGAACGTTTTTTTTATCCCCAATCTGCATGCCTTCGACCGCCTTTTCAAACCCTCCAATCACCTGGTTTTCCCCGAGGGTGAACTCAAGTGGTTCGCGGTCTGTTGAAGAATCAAAGACTGTTTGGTCTTCCAATCTTCCTGTGTAATGGACTCGAACAGTATTTCCGCTCTGTGCTGAAGCCATACTTTCCTCCTTTAATTCCGTACCGGCCGAACCTGTCTGTGCAGGTGTGGAGGCACTGATTTAAAAAAACAGAACTGATTGCCAGTCTGAGAGTGATTTTATTGAATACTTATTGGGAATACAGATATTGTAAAGAGCTTTTTAATGAGTCCTGCGAAAACGCACAGGAGAAGAAAAGAAAATTGAAGAAATTGTTGAAAGTTCAAGTAACAAAATTCTCTTACTGTTTAAACTTAATATAGCACTTTATCATTTCTGGGTCAAGGTCCTGAGTACAGAATACGTTATTTTAGGAAATTAGAGACTTAAAGAACAGTGTCTGAAAGACCCGTAAAAACCTGATGACTAAGCATTGTATCTTCTTTGAAGATAAATTGCCCGGTAACCTTTTTTCCCTCGAGTACCAGTGGTAGCCAATGGATATCATCTGCCCACATTTTTTCGTAGGGAATAGATTTTAGCTTACACCAAAAAGGGTCTGCTTCAAAGGTATTTTTAGCATTGCCACTGAATGCTGTAGCAACAAACACTGTGCCCATAAGCGAGTAACCATCGGTGAAAATAAACTGCAGATCTGCCATATGCTCAAGGTTTAGAGGTGTTACCCCTGTTTCTTCGATGGTTTCCCGTACCGCAGCATCTATTGCCCGCTCATTCTTTTCGATTCTGCCGCCAGGGGCATTAATTTTTCCCTTCCCAAGCCCCGTTTTTTTATGAATAAGCATCACTTCATCACCACTCATAACAAAACAGAGTACCGCTTTCTCGGTAAAGGACCAGTTGGGCCAGTCGATATCACAGACTGAGCAGTGCGAAACAGGGTGAGATGAAACTTTGGGAGTATTTTGGTTTTTCATACTAGTAATTCCGAAAGAGGATTAGAGTTTATTGTTAAACATCTTTAGATGATATTTCATCTATTGTTCTCTTTTAATTTGCTCAGCTCTTCGTTTAACTGTCCAATGTGAGAGAGCTCTTCCCGTATAAGCTTGTCGATGTGCTCTTTGCCCAGGTCTCCTCTGACCATCTCTTTCATTGAAGAATAATAAACCACCGAATCTTTTTCGAAGCTTATGGCCATGGAGAGTGCCTCGCTGGTGCTGGTGCAAGCAGTGGCTTTTTCTACAATGCTGTTTTCATCGACAAAAACATATTGGCTGGCGGCAGCTTTAAGGTATTGGTGAATGATATTATCCGGATCATACAGATTCTCCTCTTCGTTGTGGTCTTTTACCTGACCTCTCAGCTCTTCAAATGTTTTAACATGTTTGCTCTCCCAATCTGCCAGAGTGGAGAAGAGTTTGGCTATTTGGGGTTCGCTCGTACGCGCTGCTGCTGTTTTATAGAATAGCTGACCGTTTTTTTCAATCTGCACTCCCATAGAAAAAATTTCATCTGCATTGAACACTATACTCATCCGGTTCCTCCGTTTTATGTACCTATTAATTATCAAATTTAAAATAACGAATGTTGCGACACTGGTCAAATACGTTAGTTGAAGAGGTTAGGGGAGTACTAAGTAGGTTGGTGAAGAGGTGGCACTATTGATAAATCAGGTTCTGGTGGTGAGCATTGTTGTGCTTTGTTCCAAAAAAGTAAAAAGGGTTCAAGTCGCTAAAGCTCAGGAATGAGAGTGTGCCTCAGTTATCGTTCACCGCAATCAACTCCCTGTAGCCGGTGAGTTTTTGCATAGAGAACGTTCTCGGTGTTGGTCAATGGTGCAAACGGTAACAAAGAGTTGGGAAAAAGAAGTGAAAGAGAGCTTTTTCTAATGATCTGTTCACGAGCAGTTTATTCACGCTGGGATAGTTTGCATCCTGATATCACCGTTTTTTTTATCCGAAACACATTGCAAGTAGTTGATATTACAGGAGAAATAAAGTTTTAACAATTTTTAACAATCTGGTTTGTTTCCAAATGATGCTTTTATTATTAATTTAAATGTGTTGCCATAGTGAGAAGGAATTTTTGTTTACTAAGCTGGTGAACTATTATTACTCTGAAATAAATTACATGCAAATTTTATAACTAAAACGTTGGGTGTTGTAAGTCGATCGTGTGTACTAATAAAATAGGAGAATAAACTATGAACCCAGTTAAAGCGACTGCGTTGCTCTTTCTGTTGTGTGTTATCTTCGCACACTCAAGCGAACTTACCAGTGCACCACAGGTATTACAGCTTCATAATGGCTATTTCGGGGCGGAGATCACCGATACTCCTTTATACCTGATTACAATAGATGATTTCGAGAGTGGTGGTACAACAGGTATTGGTAGAGGATGGATTAGAGTAAATGATGCTTCAGTGGGATTATGCTGGAATACTGTACAACCAGGCAACAGTTCAACAAGCCTTAGTTTTGCAAGCGGTACAAACCCATTGGATCAACACTCTTCTACCCAGGGAGTCTGGTCAAGTTACATAGGATATCAAATTCGAAAAAGCATTAACCACGTCACCGGTATCATAAGTGATGATTATTATCTATACAGCCAAATCAATACAGGTGTTAATCTTTCCGGAACAGAGGGTATTACATTTCAGGCATATTCAGATAGTTCAGCAGAGATACTTGTTCATTTAACACCGGGACATCTGGAAATATTCGCAACTTCAATAGAAGTTGGACCGGAATGGAATACTTATACTATCCCTTATTCCTCCTTTTCACCACACATTGTATTCCCTCCTTCTACTCCCGATGTTGTACCAGAAAACGTTGATGCCTTAACCTTTGAAATTGGCACCTCTACTAATTACGATCAGAACTACACTGTTATCATCGATAATATTTACGCATATTCATCTGTACCAATATACCGTCAAATCACGCTAAATTCCGGTCAAAACGGAACTGTAGAAATTCATCACATTGATGATGCCGGTATCAATGCACTTACCGCCCATGGTAGCATACAAGATACAGGATCCATTGTTTATGATGTAGAAACCAGAACCGATGTCCCGATATCGATAATTCCTGATTCAGGTTTTCAGGTTTTAGATTTTGTGGTAAATGGGATGCACTATGGGGCGGTCACTGAATTCACACTGACAGATATTTCAAATGATTACGACATTGAGGCGTTTTTCATTGAAGATTCTTTAAATATTCATACTATAACCACAAGCACCTCCGGATCTGGCACCATAACTCCACAGGGAAATGTTTCGGTACCTGAGGGAGTTGATCAGAGTTTTGCCATTACAGAAGTACGCGAAAACCTGCTAAAACCTTACCTAAAAGAGTTGCTTGTAGACAGCCTACCTGTGATGGTCACAGACACGTTTGTTTTTGAGAATGTTGTTGCCTCACATGAACTACATGCTGTATTTGATACAGTAACATGGTCATTAACTTTTAATTATGACTCAACAGTTATCTCTCCGTCGCAACAAGTTTATACCTTGCCCGAAAGCACCAGTTATCTGATTAATTTCGAAGCGATTTCGTCGCATTTAATAGAAGATGTGATTATTGATTCTGTTTCTATGGGTCCCCTGGATCACTATGTTTTTACATTTATCGATAAAGATTACACCATCGATATTTTAACAAGCCCCTTACCAGAACCAATACCTCTCTCCTATCTTTTGATAGATGAT